>NZ_JBFRGC010000024.1:0-139209 GCF_052115145.1 Paenibacillus sp. 2TAB26 | reverse complement strand
AATAAATCCTCGATCCAAGTTCTCCCCTGGTGCTTCCCACACTAAGCTTTTCGTTTTTAAGGAGTATTTGAAAATTCGCAATTGATTATTGTAATTATAATTATATTGCTCTGGCACATCATACGAGAATTTACTAGCTACATACATATACTCGCCATTAGATGAGATTTGGACAAGAGCCGGCCCAATTCCGCTGCCTAGTCCGCTAGGTGATGTTAAACTAGATTGCAAATGAATGGAATCAAGATACACACCATTTTTATCGTACCGCGCAATGACCACTAAATATGGGTTGGCTGCATTTTGACTTCTATCTGCAAAGTAGAAGATTTCATCTCCGTCAATTTCCATAAGTGTGAAGCCAGAAGGTGTATCAAAATTAACCGTCCTTAAAAGCTCACCTGTAATTGAATTTCGTTCATAAAATGTATAGGGATAGTTTGGCAAACTATAATTTTGATTATAAGAATATAGCCGGTTCCCACCGAAAACCTTGTTGAATAATATTTCTGTAATTGGCACACTCCAAGTGGGTTTAGCAACAATATCTGCAGCAAGCTGATATTTTGTTCGTGAGTTCGCTCCATTTCCTGAGTTTGGGTATCCCACAGAAAAGTTTGCGTATACTCCATTTTTTGTCGATAGTGTAGTAGCATCCGCTTTCCATGCCGCTTTTTGGGCATTTCCGCCTTTGTATGGCGTCTTAGCCGTCCACGAACGTAATATCGATTGCGTCGAATAGTTAGTTATTGGTGGGCCGCTGTCTTCTCCCTGCCCTGGCTGCTGCGTAATTCCAAACACGTTAAAGTTAACTGAAGGAGCATAATTCAGAATATCGGTCGTGACAATTCCTGAATTTCCTTTCATTCCATAGTCTTCAGTTACTGAGGCGCGATATTGCCGCTTACCAACGGTCGTGTAGTTGACAGAATGTGTTGTTTTAAAAGCCCCATCATATAGCGGTTTCCACGCTTCTTCCTCAAAGTTTCCATCACCATCTTGGTCATAGCGTTCTTCAAGAAACAGATACTTTAGAATGTCACCGTCAGGACTCTCCGCATCGATATAAAGCATAAAGCCATTACCCCGATAAGACTCTTCAGGCGCTATCACTGCTACCGTTGGTGGTGCATCCGGTATAACCTCCATGATTAGATTCGCCCAATCACTTACTCTACCGGTTGTATCATAAACTCTACCCTCGATGCTGTACTCACCTAAATTAGCAGGCGTTACGGTAAACCACCCATTTGTATAGGCTGCATCGCCTACTTTTTTATAACGCATCTCTGACTTGCTAAAATCAATTTTTTCGCCTCTATCCTCTAAAGGAGTATACGAATTTAAGAGGTTGTATGGCCGCTCTAGAGGTCTCCCTTGTACCACACGTGTTATTCCTGATACGATGGCTACTGGTTTGGGATCTACAACCCGAAGTAATGCAGTATCCTTTTGAGATCCACCAAATTCATCAGTTACGATAATTTCAGCTGTATAGAAGCCAGGAGTATTATATGTGTTATACATAAACTCATAGTCTGTATTATTGGGTAGTACTGTACTCAAGTTTTCGGTGAATTTCCACGTATAGCCATTCAAACCTTTTGATCGATTAATAAGCGATGACTTTTCACCTGCAATGATAGTTGAAGGTTGAAATTCAATGTCCGCTATTAAATCAGGCTTAGGTGTAGGCGTTGGTTCTGGTGATGCTGAAGGAGTCGGAGTTGGTACTGCTTTATTGGCCACATTTATTATAAGCTCCGCCCACTCAGATACCTTTTTAGCGCTATTTGTTACGCGCAGCTCCACCACATATTTTCCTTCAGCTGCAAAGTCTTTGGCAGCTGGCTTGGTCGCTATCGTTTTACCTGCCGGATTCTTATATTTCCATTCTCGTATCGTGATAGCTTCCTTCCCTGGTGAATAAGAGAGTTTATCATCAAGTTTTGGATCTGCTGAAGGCTTAATTGTTATCTCTGGCTCGGTGCGATGATCTCCCTCAACGTGTGATATGATGGCCATTGGTGTGGTCGGCTCATTTAGCTTATTGACCATAATTTGAAATGCTTTTGTATTGTTAGTTTCATCTGTTTCCGTAATCTGGCCATTAAAGTCAGCCTTGGCCGACAACTTCTTAAGACCACTAGTCGCAAAGCTCGTACTAAATGTTACTGTGGAGCTTGCACCAGGAGCAAGGTTACTTATAGGCTTTGTAGGTTCAGGAGAACTGCCAAATAGGCCCACAACGAAGGAGCCGCTATTTTTATTTCCATTATTTTTGACGGTGACAACGATTGAGGTAGCTTGGTTCACATAGACCGCGTCGGGGTGTACGACCTTCGTTACTTCCAAATCGATTGTCTCTGGAATGACATTTATATCAAGTGTTTTCATAGGTTTTATTGTAAAGATTTCATACCACCAAGAACCGTCCGTCCATTCGCTCCACATTTGGACAACACCAGGAGTGAAATCAGTTGGCTTTTGTTGAATAATAGCGTAATCGAGCAATGTGTCGCTAGTCCAGCTTGCACCTTTGAGTGCATTATAGCTTGTTATAAAATTAGAAGAGTAAGATGGTTTGTTGTAGGGATCTACCATTTTAGATAACCACGCTGGAGCTTCAGGATTACGTGTAAAATCTATAGATTCTTTCAACCCTCTACGTTGGCCTTCAGGTTGAGCCCATGGCTTTTTAATCCAATTTTTCGCTACGCTGCCGGTTGCACTAGAGTCTGGTGGGAATCTCCAGTTCCTATAAACAGATCCGCTCGCATCCCAACCAAGATAACGATATTGTCCAGTCTTCTTGTCCGTCTCATTACCTGAAACTTCAGAAGGACTACCGTATACAACAACTGATTCACCTATGTTCAATGAATTAAGCAAATACTTTTCGTTAAGGGCTTTACAGTTTGAGCTCATTTTAGGAATTTTATAAACGCTTATTATCCCTTCAGCCTTTGTTCCGTAGCTTGGAGGAGATGGACATACCCCCGCCTCAACTCTCTGAGGTTGAAATGGTATTGAAGTAACAGTAACGACAACAAGCAACAAAAAAAGCAACTGCGCTCGCAGCTGCTTTCGAAATATTATTTTCATTTTTACTTAGCCTCCTATCCAAAATACAACACCGACATTATCGTTCGCTTTATACACTAGAAAACTACGTCCATCATATGTCGTTTTAATTGAATTTTTACCTTCAACAAATTTCATTCCATCTACTTTAATATAATTGGAATACGCCTTTTCATAAGATTGTGGATAGTACTGTTTTAAAAGATCCTTAAGCAAAGCTTTTACATCGGAAGATGGTTCATCAACATTTATTGTAGTTCTTTTTAATTCTGCATCATACTCGATCCATACATTATGATCCTCAAAAACATCTGATCCTTTTAAATTTACACCAACAGCTCCACGACTAATCGTAGTATGCCCTTTGAAACTAGGCAAAGATTGAATCAATGCATCAAGCTCTTTGTCTGTTTTAGGATAAGCAACCGGCTTAACTTGTGGATTTTTTGCCTTAAGAGTATTAGAGATCATCAGAACAGCTTCAGCTCGTGTTGCATTCTTGTCGCCACCCATTGTCCCATCTGGATAGCCCTTCAAAATCTCATTCTGTTTCGCAATTGCTAGGTAGCCTGACTTTACCCCATCCGCATCCTTGCCAAGCGCTCTAACTGTCATACGGGCAATCTCTTCACGAGTGATTTTCCGATTAGGCTCGAATTGTGATTCCTTATATTCATTCACCTTAATGATGGATTGTTTTAGACCTGTAGAGATCGATGCACGAAACCATCCTTTATCGTCGATGAAAGGTGTGTCTTGATCCTCTAACTTGTATTTCATCGCGGCTACCAACGATTTTGTAAACTCAGCACGAGTAATATTATCGTTAGGTTTAAAGCTTGTTGCACTATAACCATTAATCCAACCTTGACTCACTGCAGTATCGATCTCTGATTTTGCCCAGTGTGACTTTGTATCTGTAAAAGCAGCTGCAGCTGCTACGGTCTGCGACGCAAGCAATACTGTCACAAACGTCATGATTACGGCTAGCTTCATTTTTTTCATTGGGATCACTCCTATTTTCTATTTACCAAAATTAATCAATCTAGTTATCTAACTATTTTATCGACATTCTTGTTTTCTTATTAAACCCTTCACTTCCTTTCTTATAAAAATGTCATCTACTACCGATATGGATGACTACAAGCATCAAATCTACACTCTTTAAAGATATCAATTCTAGAGGTTAATAAAGTTAGCAAATCGTATGCAAAAAGTATGATTATTATAAACAAACCACTTCGATTATCGTTCCCGTTCCTCCACACGTTCCGCACATAGCGCATCCTCCTTCCTAAATATGGGTTATGAAAATTCGTATTCATTATGTTGTAACGCAATATCGTCGAACTGCGACACATTACTCCTTACTGGAGAAGGAGATTAAACTAACAGGCAGGAAATTTCAAACAATATGACGAAAAAATCTCGACATCGATTTACAGATACATTTTGGAAGGAAGAGGTGTTCACAATCCGAATCCATATCATCGGCGGCTCAGGAAGCGGCAAATCCTATATCGCGACTTTATTGAGCGGGAAGCTCGGGATCCCGCATTACGATCTAGACGATATTTTCTGGCATAATCAGTCGAATGAATACGGCGTCAAGGCACCGGAAGAAGAGCGGGACCGTCAGCTCAAAAAGATCATCGGATTTGATTCATGGATCGTTGAAGGTGTGTACAGGTCGTGGGTTGAGCCGAGCTTTGCCGCCGCAGATAAGATCGTCGTTTTGATGACACCCTTGTCCGTCCAGGAAGAACGAATATGGAGGCGCTATAAAGAGCGCATTACAGGCATCGTTCCAAGCAAGAAGCGCGAGACAATAGAAGGTATCCACAACTTGTTCGCATGGAATAAAGACTACAATTTGGTGAAGCTTCCTGATTTGATCAGCCGTTGGGAATATAAAAACAAAATGATTCTCGTTCGTGATAACCTGGATCTTCTTGAATTTCAATTGATATGAATTCGATCTGCGGGCTGTCGTAATTAAACTCCCTAACGGGAGACGATAGTTCAATTGACCGCCTTATGAGAGGCGGTTTTTTATTCCTCTCTGTCGCATTATGTGTCTACTACGAACACTTGATATTCGTTGAAGCTCATCAAACTTGAAAATCATCATCATGTTATGTCCAAGTGGAGCATTAACCATTTCATAGTTTGGGTGAAAATCTCCCTTTCCTGATACACATCCGAAAGGTACTTTACAAATCGAATTTCCAAACTCACGCCAAGCTGACTCTGCAGAATATTCACCGCATTTCCCAATCCAATAGTTACGAATTTTTTTAGGCAACTCTTCCCATGTAAGATACAAATTTTCACTGTCCCAAATATCGCAGATTCTTCTCCAGCCATGGTTTTCTTCGCAGAACTTTTGAGCTTGCAAGGAAGCTTGACTAACACTATAAAACTCATTAATCATCCCTAGTTCACCGCCTACGAATTCACAGTGATATCCTGATCACGATTATATTTTTTGCGGTAATCTTGATATACCTTCAATACCTCAGACTTTATTTCTTCAGGGATGTACTTTAGTGATTGCGAATCTGTAGCTGTCCATAGTACAGCTTCATGAAAGTCATAATTTTTTTCTCCATCATCATCTTTATATGGAATTTTCCGACCTACTATATGTTCTTCAGTTAATGTAATTGATGCTAGAGTTCCCCCACCTTCCACTAACAATTCAATAAGCATACAATTACCGCCACCATTATAAGATTCTTTTGATTTAATCCGCATATATTTTGTCCTCCTGGGCTATCAATTCTTCATTGTGCTGTTAGTTTTCTGCCTTAATTACCATAAACACAGGTGTCTCACGACGTTTAGGAGATGGTTTTTTCATTGAAGGAAGAGACATATATCCGATGCCACCAAAAACTAAAATGACAATAGCCATAAAAATAATTTTACTTAGTTCATACATATAAATAACCTCCTTCAGCTTCTTAACTCGAATTTTAGCAGTACTAATTCAAGTTGTAAACATGAAGGTTAATATCAATAAAAATGGCGAGTAAACCTTAAAGGTCTACTCGCCATTTTTGTCCTTATTTTCATTTTTTATCGTTTCGAATACCCCATGTTTCACTATTAAATCATTAGCATATGATTCCAATTTTTTATTTACAAGCGATGATAGCTTTTCCTTTTCTTCAATTACTTCTTTTTCAAGTGCAGTCCATTGTGCATCTGTTAAGAATAGGGACAATACTCGTTTTCTTTTTTGCTTCTTCAGGCCGTCTTTTCTTCCAGCCCCTAAACGAGCTCCACCCCAATTATTTGTCTTATCATTTTTTTCAGTGCTAGTATCATCCATAAAATAACTCCGCCTTCTTTTCTCTCTATAAGTTTTTCAAAATTAATTTTTCGCCAGCTTTGAAAGTGTTTTATCGTATTTTTCTGTTCCTTTTAGTGCTATTTTCAGTATGGCCTCGTCTGCAGCATGCACGATCCTTGGAGTTGTTTCGTTTTTATTTACCGCCATATCCGGATCCCTCTCTTTCATGCACCCACCCCCTTGTATTGAGCCTTGACTTAATTTGTACCTAGCATACGCAAGGGGCGTCATGTTTGCATTTAATTTTGAATTGTACCGTGTATTAATTAACTTGACTATAGTATAAACTTTTCTTCGCGATTTAAAAAGCCGGATTACAGCTGATTGTGCTATAGTCCTTTAAAATTACCTAACATACTCATGGCTGCTGCCTACGATGTAAGTGATATCGTCAGATACCCCGTAATATCGCGGATGCTTTACCTTCACGATCGCAATGATCGATGGCCCTTTTAACGTATCCGAGTAGTAGTAAGGTGGCCCGCTATGATAAAGCATTGGGAAATTGCCGGTCTCTATTTTTTCGAACCACACGAGCTCAAATGGATCCTTCCAGATGCCGCCAGGTAGAGGCTGCAGGAGTGAATTAAGCTTGAATGATGTCTGTAATGAGTTGAGCAATGCCTTCTCCGATTTCATGGGATCAAATCGGATCTTCCCCATTTCCAGCTCTTCTTCTATGATCTGCAGTGATGCGTCATGCGTTGCTAGATCCATACCTTCTTTTAGCCCAGCTTTTAACTTGGTTGACAGGTGTTCATCATGACTCCAAGCGCTATAGATAATGAAAATGGGCATCATTAAAAGTAGCATAATGACCCATTTCATGATCGCTCCTCAATATACTCACTCATGATGGAAATGGGGTAATTGTAGTCTCTAGCTTCGTCACTACCGAATAAATTAAAAATTTGCGTAGGTCCCTGCGGATACCGAAGCGTAACCTCGATTAACTCACCACGAGGCGCCGTTATCGTTGTGCCGGTGATCTGAATCTTATCGCGGTCAAAATAAACGGCTGTTAATTCATCCAAGATAGCCTCTTTTATTTCTGGCGTTATACGCCCTTCAATCGCCGCTAAATGTGCAGCTTCAAACGCTTTTTTCTGCAAGACTTGGTCTTTATAACTAATCGTTCGCTCCACGCCTGGCTGAAACAAGTAGTATAGGAAAATGGGTGTCAAAATGACAAAACCAATAACAATTTTCATTAAAATCGCCAGCATGCCTATCTAGACATGCTGGCTACCCTCCTTCCTTATTTCAAGACTGTGGGTACGGTTGTGCTGTTAGAAATAGTATGCGAGCGATCCCTCTGCACTTTTGCATCACCGAACGTTCCATCATCTGCAAAGATAGTTAAGCCAATCAATACAAACATTGCTGCGATTAGTAGAATAGTACCCATTGCTTCTTTCATTTTAAAATCTCCTCTCGCCCTCTAGGCGTTTTAGTTTAGTGCATCCATGAGGATGCTTTTATAGGCATTCGCGGCCATGTTCACAAAGTAAATGACCGAAATGATTGCTAAGAATACGACCGTATGGCCCATATACCCGTTTATCTTCAATCTTTGCTTGCGACGTTGCCTACGAAAATCCAAAAACGTATCGTAGTTCTTATCAAGTAGATCGACGGCCATTTCTGGGTTAGACTCATTGATTTTTTCAAGCAAATCCGCCAAAGTTTTTGCTTCCTTGGTTCCTACGCTCTCACCAAAAACTTTGAATGCGCGGGGACCATCCACCGGAAGATCTAATAGCAAACGATCTAGATCCGGACGAAGCGCTTTTGTAAAAACATTAAATTCCGTCAGCTTGGCAAATACGCTTTGGTAATGATCATTATTCTCCGCCTGATAATCATTAGAGAGCAGCATATAAAGATCAATAATCTCATCGCTCTTCTGCTTTTGCTTTTCTTTTCCGGCCATGACCAGGAATAAGCGTCCTGGCGCTATGGATGCCCCCGTCAACGTCAACAGATAGCACAAAGTAGCGATGACCATCCCCTTCAGTGGATACTGCTGATAGACCAGGAAAAATCCATGCAAAACAATAACAACAATAATGAAAAGCAAATCGCGATAAAATTTGTATTGCCAGGCCGAACCATTTTTCATAAATCCTGCAATCGAAAAGGCTGCATCCAAGCGATCATCTTGATAGAGCTGCGTAATTCGCCCCTTCTGACCACCCGCAAAATGAATGAATTGCTTGATTAATTGTGGCGGTGGACTACGGCGCCGAATATATAAAATTTCTCGTATAAACAGTGGTAGAGAGATCACCATCAGTAGATACAAACCTAACTTAAAAATAGGGATTAGCATGGGTTACACCTCAATTTTCGGCTTGGACAAAATCAAAGAAGTCACTAAGCCAATCACAACAAAAATAATACAAATGATTAATGCCTGTAAGGTCTTCGGATCATCAAATAAGACGTGAAAGATAGCCCCTTCAAACATTTTATTAATGCCAAAAATGGCAGCCGGTACAAGGAACAAAGGGATATAGCCCATGATAATAGAATCCGTATATTCCGATTTTTCGGACTCGACGATTCGTTTCGATTCTTGCATATCGGTATGCACTTTCTCCAAAGCTCGTCCAATATCTCGATTTTCTTTCGCGGCTTTGGTGAACAACACACCGAGCTGCTTCGACCAGCTATTATCGATTTGATAGCTAAAGAGCGCCACACCCTCACGGATGGCCATCTTACCCTGCAGCTGTAATACAGATACCAATGCACTAAATGCTCGTTTCATCGTTCCCTGCAATTCATCAGCCGTGTTATAAAGGGCATGATAGAGATCCCCATGAATCCCAGGGCTCCGGTATTTTAGAATAAGGAGCTCCGTTGCTTCAATCAAAGCATAGCTATTTTCTCTGCGAATATTGTAGAGCTTAACTCTAAGCAAACCGTAAGGCACGAGCGCCGTTATGCCTGCTAAACCAAATGCGCGTTTATTCCACCAGGTTACAAACTCCCCGCCGTTAAAGCCAAGTAACAGGAGCAGATACATGACGCTAAACACGCCACCACTGAAGATAAGAAACTGGTTAACGGAGTTACGATGAAACGTCTTACTGGTTGACCGAAGCAAAAGCTCTAAATGACTAAATGTTTGTTCCTCATCGTTTGCTTTCTTCGGCGTATTCAGATAAAGCGGCACACTCCATGACCGAAAAATCATATTCTGCAAAGCACCAATGAACCGGAAAGCAAAGCCTGTGTAAAGCAGCATAATCGCCGCTTTTAATATCATTTCAAGAGATAGATCGAGCTGGCTAATCATGCACTAGCCTCCTCCCCCTCAAGGCTGCTTAATGCGACCTCTATGTTGGATCCAAGCATTGGCTTATCTTCAGCTAGTCGTTTTAAAGCAAAGAAGGCTTGTTCGGCGTAATGCGGCGCGGTTTCTTTCATCTTTTGCATGGTATCTACAGATAAATCATCGCAATATGTCCAGCTGTTTTGTTCCATATCCCATCGCATAATGTCGTGACAACTCACCTCAAAGGTATACGGATCTAGCCTAACTTCCGTCATTCGTAGAAGTTTTTTTGATCCATCATCAAGCTCCTTCATGACAATGATGAGATGGATATTTTCGGCAACCCGAATCAACTCCTCGCGGTACTGACGATTTGGAAATCGCTGCAGTACGAGGCGAGCCAATTGACCAGGGATATTAGCTATACGCTCGGTATGATAGCTGGTCATGGAGCCGCCTTTACCGCGCTCACACGAAACAAGAAATAGTTCCGTTTCAATGCTGCGCGTTTCTCCCACAATCACAAAGAAATAATCGGAGCGCAGTACCAGGTCAAACACGCTATCATATTCTGCATCCGTCTTTACCACAAATTCAACGAGTTGATCATTCTCATGTAATTCGCTTAACTTTAATTCCGAATGGCCACGCTCAATGGTTACAGCCACTCGTCCTGGTCTGCGGCGTTCAGCATAGATAGCTTTAATCAGCGTACTTTTGCCCGAACGCACTTCTCCGGAAACAATCAAATTAAGCAACGCTTTTGATATTCCGCGTATCAGTGGCAGAGCTTCGGATGGAATACTCCCTGCCGCTACTAAGTCCTCCAGCGTCGGTGCTCGCATCGTTTGGTTACGAAAAATTATCGTAGGTCGACGAACGAGCGGCGGGATCATAATTGTTACCCTTGTCCCATCTACTAAATCGAGCTCTAACTTGGGATTGTGTTTATTAATGTGCGAAAATTCATCTTTCATCCTGATCTTTTCAATGATATTCTCGATAACCTCTTCCTCTGATTCGTATCCAAATGGCTGTAAATCAGGCTCGCCAGGAATATCAAAAAAAATCTTTTTCCCCATGATTCGTGCAGATTGGGATATGTGATACTTCGGATGATGATTCCACACCGAAATTGGACCGAGACCGAACGTTTGTTGAAAAACAGCTTCAACCAATGAATGATAATAGCTTGGCTGCATAATGTGCTGCAGTTGGTTCGTTTTTAAGTATTCTTCAATTTCACCCTTAAAAAGCTGCACGGCTTCTGTTATACCAACCACCGCATCGTGCTGCAGGGCCTGCCACTTTTTCATTTCTTTATCCGACCGCTCTTCATTTTTCTTTCTAAAGACCGTACGCACTTGTGTGCAAAGCGCTTTAAATTCATCCGTAAGGGCATTGTTGCTTGCTTTAAGCGCTACCGGCTGCTGCACGGCCTTACTCTCCAATTCCGAGATATGAAAATCTTTTTCACGCCATGCACCCATGATCGTATTCACCTCCTAGCAAACCATTTACTTTTTGGACTTTCGTTTTGCATGGGCCAGTTAAATCGTGATTGCAATAAATCAACCATA
The DNA here is from genome assembly GCF_052115145.1 of Paenibacillus sp. 2TAB26. Classification (NCBI taxonomy): domain Bacteria; kingdom Bacillati; phylum Bacillota; class Bacilli; order Caryophanales; family Paenibacillaceae; genus Paenibacillus; species Paenibacillus sp. 2TAB26. The sequence continues at coordinate 127,904 of NZ_JBFRGC010000024.1, read as the reverse complement.
CGTTTGAGCTGCTCGTTATATTTTGGGTGCTCTACTGTAGTCAGCAACCGACGTTCCATTTCACAGAGCATGCCATCCTCTTTTAGATCGGGTAACCATCCTAGCATCGAGGCAGCCATACTACGCTCAATCTCTTTGGTGTCTCCCCACTGCTTCGACCATTTATTGATGAGTAACAAAAACGACATCGGTTGCTCGTGATTGACCATCCGAAGCAAAGGCGCAAATCTTTGCCAGTTGGCCAGTGCAGATGGCTGCTGCGTCGTTACGACGATCCGCATATCCGCATACAGTAAAGCTTGCAAACAGAGATTATTATCGGGATTAGATCCGGCATCAATCAGTACGATATCAAAAGCCTCCCGTGCACAAGCGATGACATGTGCTACTGATTCCGACGAATACCGGTACCGTTTCGTCGGATCCGCATTGCCTGCCAAAAAGGCGAAATGCTTCGTTTGGTGCATATGAGCGACCAGTTCTGTTGGCGTTAGAATGCCACCGTCTTTAATTTGGGTATACAAGTCATGCAGATAGGTACCGGAGTAGGTGATAAACACATCACCTGGCGTAAAAGCATCCAGACCAATGACGGCGACTTTCCGATCCATCCGTTTTCCGATTTCTTCAGCTAATGACAAGGTGCTGCCTGTTAATCCGGTTTGAGATTTCGCGCCAACCAGAGCAATAACTTGCCCCCCATTGCGAATAGCCGGCGCGCCACCCATAAATTGTTGATGCACGTACTCCACCAATTGCTCTATGGTTCGCTTCGGTCGGCATACGCCGATACCGATTCGCTGGCATACAAGCGCTGCGTCTTCGGTGACCCCCGTGTCTGCTTTATAGCTGAGCAGATAAACCAGATTCTTTCCCTGTAAGAGCTCTACAACGCTTTCCAATTCATGCGGTTGTACCAGCCGGTCCGATATTAAGACCACCTGGCAGGTTTTAAATGTTTCCTGAATCAATTCCGGTTTCGTTACTTCTGAAGAAGAAAATAAGGCTTCGGTTTGTGCAGCCTGGCGCAATTGGCGACTTAATTCTTGATCATTTCCGATAAACCCAATGTTCATGAGCCATACCCCACAATAAATTGATAGCCACCGGCAGCTTTTTCCGACAAGAGTTTCAGTTGATCCGGCGTTAATTGCAGCTCTAGCTTACGCCCACGAACCGTTGCATCCACCCGTACATTCGGATTCACGTTACCCTCAGCATTCTTGACTTCATTTGAGCTCGCATCCTTGTAATAAGCAACCACGATATCCTCTATCACCTTCTCCGCCTGAGATAGCAGCGGCTCCGCAATGCCTGATTCTGGATTGATTTTCTCGATATCAGTCGGCACTGCGAATATCGTAATTCGGTCAAGCCTCCGCAAACTGCCTGGTACCGATAAAATCCAATCCTCCGGCATCTCCACCACCGTTGCTCCTGGTACACTGAGCAAAGACGTCTTATCTACGCGATTGATGGTCATTTGATCGCCGGCTTCAATCAGTTGCAAGGCTTCTTGGCCTACAAGTAAATGAGCATCCTCTTCCGGAATGGCACCAGAAATCACATAATCTTCTTTAATTCGGACAATCAAAAGATCGTCCTCCGTTATCGCCTCATGCGGAAGCATCTGCCTGGATGCTACGACTACATTTTGTGTATCCATTAAAACGGTCCACCTCGTATCGAGGAAGTAGAGCAGCACGAGCATAGCCACCATGGCAAATAGATAAAGCAACATTCGATTTACTTTTTTCAGACTTACTTTCATATCGTTCTCCTTTCGTTACGAAGATTTAACTTTGAACCACTGAGTACGGAGCTCAGCAATCGGTGCGTCTTTGCCCTGCCAGTAAATCGCCTCCGGTAATGCTTCGAGCAGCTGCTCGAAGAGAATCTCTTCTTGCGCTCGATTACCCGTAGACTCTTGCGGAATCAGCTGAACTACCCGCTGACATGCTTCCGGCAGTGTCATGACCTGACTTAATCTCTTCAACTCCACAAACGCGACGATATCTTGCTCGGTAAGCTGCCTTCGATTATTATCTTTCCGTTCAAACACATAACCGGCTTGTTCCATCATTGGCAACCAGCGGCGCAAGCTGCTCTCCGCCATTTGTAGTTGTTTGGCAACATCGTTCATCGCAATCTCTTTCACTCTTGCAGCTCCTTTCACCTCAGGTGTTCAGGTATGATTTGATGGTGATCGGTTACTATGATCGCTATATCATCAACTGATATGATGACGATTAAGCGATCAGTGAGCGCTGGCTGCCATAGCCTGCCTAGCAAGATTCCCACCTCCAAACCTTCCATCCATTTCGTGTGGCTCTTGTTATCTATTACAAGCATAGCAAGGATTTTGAAGGCAATCGTTCGCAATTCGTATGCAAAAAGTATGATTATTTTTCGTGGTTATCCACATTAAGCTAAACGATCACTCCAATGACATAGCGATCAATAAAGAAAAATGTGAGCATCATCAGGGAGAGCAGCGCCACACTACCTGTTAAAAAAGCAAATTTGATATGCATTAGAATTTGAGAACGAATAAATAGTGCAAAAGCAACGTCGTACTGAATCTTCCTTCGACTCACCTTATAATCATGTGTAGTATCATGGCCAACTGTCATACTTCGATCACTCCAGACTTTTATGAGAGCAACATCGACTTTTAAAAATTTAGCGAGAACTTCAGGATTAGTATCAACAATTCTAATCATTTACTCAGCTCTTTTCCGTCAATTTCATGACAAAGGCCGATCCTCAGCGGATCGGCCTTCGTTATTATTTATAAAAATGTGCCAGGACGTTTATCAAATCTTCCGGGTGCAACGTCCCTAAATACTTATCAATTTTGTCATGATTAAGCGGTACAAACATGGAACATCGAGCTACCGATGGCTTCTGAAGGCCAGCTGCTTGCCAATATACTAAAGCGAGATCTCGACTATCGTTCCCTCGCTCTTCATGCGAAGTCACTTTGATCACAATCGAGCGTTTATCCTTCGTATCTAAAATAATTCCTGGTCTTAGCTTTTCCTTTTCCCCATCATCAAATGGATATAACACCAAATAAACATCGCCGCGATTATGATTCATATGGACAAATAAAAAGAGACTATAGGTTGATATACCTTAGTCTCTTATCCCCTTATTTATTTGATTCTTATGATAATCTTCTTCTAGCTTCTCTAAATTTTGTTCCGCCTGCAGCCAGAGATCCGGCAGCTGAACATCGATCTTTTGATTAGCAACCGCTAATCGTTCTTTCAACGATTTATTGGACTTTTTCTCCAAGTAAAATCGCCTCCCTTATGGAATAATCTCTTGCTCAACGATACCACAATTCCTTATAGCACTCAAAGATTATGATGACCGTTACTTCCGATCTCCCATATATTCTTCTTTTGCCTCTTCAATATGCTGTAGGGTAATGTCTGTCTTCCTCAAAATCGACTTCCGCTTTGCTTTCATATAGATTTGCTCCATCTCTGCAAAGCTACATGAAGCGAGAGCAATGGCTATATCATCAATCAGCTGATTCTTCTCATAATTATCAAATAGCTTTTGCGTGTAAATCCTTCGTTCTGAATCCGTTGGCGGATCATACTTCATTTTGGTGTCAAATCTTCGCCATACTGCCGTATCTAATTCTTCATCCAAATTGGTTGCGGCAAGTAATATGCTTTCAGATTGAAACTCGTCCAGGCATTGGAGCAGTGTATTCACCACGCGAGACATCTCTTGCACATCTCTTCTTCCAGATCGATTCCTCGCAATAGCATCAAATTCATCTAAGAAAAAAACACAAGGATTCTGAATCGCATAATCAAATATTTTTCGAACGTTTCCCGCCGTCTCCCCTAAATAGCTTCCGATAATGGTATCCAGGCGAACAAGGATAAGTGGTAACCCTAGCATATGTGCTAAATAAAAAGCAGTTATGGTTTTCCCCGTGCCAGGAGGACCATACATTAGAATCTTATTCGGCATGGGTACTCCCTGTTCCGCAAAAGACGCCTTAAGCTCGTAAATCTCAAGAACTTCATCTATGATATTTCGATTGATCTCACTAAGTACGAGTTTTTGAGATTTAGTCTTACAAGCCTCGGCCGTATGCATGACTGCCATATCTACATCCTTACTCATGGGTAATTTAGCAGTATTCATTTGCTATTCTCCTTTCATTTTAATGAGTTCCCTCTATTGGTTCCCATCATTGGTTCCCATTATTGGTTCCCAGTTAAAACAAGCAGAAAACCTTATAGAATGGGGATTTTCAATCGGTTTCATATACATAATTTGAGTGGGAACTAATCAACGGGAACCAATAAATAATTATTACCAAATAGAAGCAGTCTGTTTTTAATCTAAATTCATACTCTACTGTCATTTAATTATCTTGAAGAAATGCCTGCATGACTTCATCTGACCAGGCTATCGTATAACCGGCTCGCGTGTTTTCGGGAGGATTTAAAAAACCATCATCTACAAGCTGCTGCATATATTCTAAAACCTTTTCTTTCCGGATCGAAAACACTTCACGCAGCTCCGAGCTCTTAGCGGATCGATGTTCGCAAATATAGCGTTTCATCTTTTGGAGAATTTCTGTTTGCTCATGTTCATGCTGTGCTTCAGCATCACGAACCAATGGTCTCATTTTCGCATCCTTATCGTATGGACCAATCACGTTATCATTTAGCATCCGTTCAATATGCCTTGTCGCTGCAGCATAACTTATTCGCAATTTCCTCTGTACTACCTCCATCGAAAATCCTCCGTGTTCGCGTACTATGGCAAGTACCTGCTCATATTCACTCTTCGGATGATCATCGGTATAGCTTGGCTGCTCGGTTTTATCAGCTTTCGGATCAGCTCCATCCGTCTCCTGGTCAGCTTCCCATGGCGGCTGATCCTCATTCGAGGTCGTTCCTGTTTCGCTGTCCTCTTCTGGCATCGTCCATTCGTTTTGCTTTCCAGTATCCTTTGACCAAAAAGTTTTTAATGCCTCAATTAACTCTGTTGCTTCATTATCAATCGCACTCGTTGCAGCTGATTGGAATCGTTGCAACGTCCCCCCTTGAATCATGCACACGCCATCCCCGTACCCTAGCAATGGAGGAGCTCCACGATCAAGTACCGTCCGATAATCAACCGCACTCTGCAGCCGGAAGGCCACCCGTGAAGGAAGATTTGCTTTAATCACACCCGTCACCACATTCACACTTGGTCGCTGCGTTCCTAAAACCAAGTGAATACCAGCGGCACGAGCCATTTGCGTAATCCGCTGTACACCGTCCTCTACCTCATCACCAGCTACCAACATGAGATCCGCATACTCATCGATAATGACCACGATATAGGGCAGCTGGTCTTGCTTCATCTTGCCATTGTAAGCCTCCAAATTACGTACGCCAGCTTCTGCAAACTTTTCATAGCGTTGATCCATCTCCATAATGACTTTATTAAAAGCGAGCATTGCTTTACGCATATCTGATACTGGCGGCACAAGCAAATGCGGCAGCCCTCGATAGACGGTAAACTCGACCTGTTTTGGATCAATGAGCAGCAATCGCAATTGCTTCGGTGATCGGGTGAGTAGTAACGAATTGATAAGTGTATTAATGCATACCGATTTACCCGAACCGGTTGCACCCGCGATAAGTAAATGCGGCATACGTGCTAAATCCTGAAGAATAGGCTTTCCAAGAATATCCTTACCGAAAATTACGGGCAAGGCTGCATCCTCAGCAAAAGCTATAAGTTCGTGTACCATATCCCGCATATAAACAAATGCACGGTCGGCTTGTGGCACGACAAAGGCTGCTGCACTTCTAAATTGCGGAGCAGACGTCACATCAAACCCCATATGGTGACCAATATGATTAGCAATATCTTCTTTCTTGCTAATTAATTTGGAGAGCTGCACTTTCGGCGGCAATTGAAAGGAAATCGCTTGAAGCGTCGGACCACTCTCTACTGCTAAAACATCAATTTCACCTTCCAACGGAATACCGGCCAGCTGCAGGGCATCAGAGATTAGCTGACCAGCCCCCTCAACTCGCAATGTAGATGTAGAATGTGGTTTAGGATTAACCGGCAAATATGAAAAGGGAGCGATCAATGGACCATCCGATAAGGGATTAGTTGGAGCACTCATCAATTGGTTGGTTGAAACATCAGAAACACTTACGGGCTGTGACTCTACCTGCCCCTGAAGAGCGCTTACTGGCATCATGATCGGTCGTTCTCGTTGCTTCCATTCGCGATATCGCTCCAACCATCTAAGCCGGTTGCGCCATACATATTGCATGGCTGCAGGCAACGCTACAAACAAACCAAATAGCATAAGTACATAGCGGATGAGCTGCAGCGCAAATAGCGATATCACCTCTGGCACATTTAGAAATTGCAACGCAATACAAACCGCCAGCGTAATTCCGCATATGCGTGTTAGATATTGTGCAAAGCTTTCTTTTTCATTTGATTTCCCTTTCCCCCCACCCTCCATGAATGAATCAGCCTCCCTGCATCATCTGTTGTATAAAACTACGTACCCGTTCGCTTGTCCGATAAGCATTTTCTTGAATTAATGGCCACCATTCCGACGCCTCATGACTTGCAAAATCAAAAACATCATTTAAGTTCTTTACGACCATAAAAATCAAAAATAAACCGATTATGGTCCAAATCCATTTCGGTATGACAAAATTGTTCCCCTGCCGGTGTAGGAACCACAGTACCAGACCAATAAGGATTACAAGGGTGGACATAATAAATCACTCCTTCAAATTGAGCAGCACACTATAAAATTTGGTGACACCAATCCACCAGCCTGCATGCTCTGCGTAATAGCCTCGTGGGTTGTCCTTCGCGCTAAGCCATTCAATCGCATTACGATTGCTTGGCCGATCCTGCGAAAGCTTTACAATCGTCTTTGCAGCGATCAACGCAGATTGCTCTGTGGTGAGTGTCGCGCCTTTGCCGCTACACCAGCATCCAAATACATTCCAAGGGTTTTTAACGATCAGTTCTGCATGTTTTTTGGTGATCGGAACAAAGGATTGTTCTTGCCCTGTGATCGCAAGTAAAAGCATAGGATCGACGTTTTGCGCCTTTCCTGCCTGATCGATGGCACTTAAAATCGAGCGGTCAGCAAGCGCTGATTTTTTGCTCACTAAGAAGCGATTAGCCAGTGCAATATCGAGCGGACGATAAGACAATTCGCTTGATACTTGAATGACCGGCTGCACATAATCAAGTGGATTAGCTCGTTTATTATTGACACGCACTTCAAAGTGTAAATGAGGACCCGTCGAGCGCCCCACTTTACCTGCACCGATCCTGCCGATTCGCTGCCCTTTGTTTACGACGCTCCCTGGCTCTACATCCATTCGCGTATCCAAGTGTCCATAGATGCTCACCAGCCCCCCACCGTGATCAATATAGATCGCTTGTCCGAATGTACCCAGCGTTCCCGCAATGGTTACTGTGCCGGAAGCGATCGCATAGATCGGCTGCAGCTCTGTGTTCGCAGCACCATCAGCAATATCAATGCCGCCATGCGCTTCTGCGCCTTCGCCAATATCTCGTATACCAAAATACGACGTAATGCGCGTAATCGATGGCACCGGCCATTGATAATTGCTGCCGTCGGCATCGAGCTGGATCGGTCCCCAAGAACTTCCTAACGCTCCTTGGTTATTCAAACTCCCCTCCTCAGCAAATAAGAGAAAGGGGAGAACGGTGAGCAGCATAATAAGAACAATCAGAACAGCTAAAATTATAAGGACGACTGAAGCCGGTGTACCTAGCAGAAGAATTAACTTATAGATAGCACGGGCTTTCTTTACGGTTTGTACTGTATTGGTGATGGAACCTTGCATTTTCCCACCTACCCTGCCTGTTTAAGACCACGAGTCTTGTACAAAGCGCTCTCTTCAGGAGGTACCACCATGACCAGCTCATCATATTTTTTGTGATACTCCAGGATGTATTGATTGGTATCTTCGTTTTGTGATATGCGCTCCTGAATTTCCATCGGCACATTGGAGTGCTCAGCAAGCTTTCTAATCGCTGATTGCTCCATGTAGAAATAAACGCGAACACTCGTGTTTTCCCACATGCCCTCGCCCTCTGCTGTATCGAGCATAATCGCTGGCGTATTAGATCCAAGGATCATCATGCCGTTCCACTTCCGTATCGCTGTATACCAAGCAAAAATCTCGCGCCTCATTTCTGGATTTTTCGTTTGTCGCTGACCTTCATCCACTAGCACCGCTGAAAAATAAGCGCCTTCGAATTTCAACCATTGAATATTGGAGTTTACAACGTCAATGGCCATCGACATTTTAAGTTGCGATTGTTTGGCTAGTTCATCTTTATCGTCGCTATTATCCGTTTGACCCGTTCCGACTTTAATGACGGTAAGTTTTGTCTTTTGAAAGGTGATGGACTCTTCAATTTGAAAAATGCCATCATAAATGCCAATAAAGTAAATCTTGATGGCATCGTACAAGCTTTTAGCTGCCGGATTTTCTTTCTTCGCTTCCTCGGCTATCTCCTCAAAAGCACGATGAATGGTTGGTCGCGGACCCGTATATGGCGCATCCCACGTTTCTGGCTTCTCTTTCACAATGCCAGCTTTGTCGAACACACGTTTAATCGCTTCACCTGCCTCAAAAAGCTCTGCCTTAGCTAAGCCATCTGCAAGCAGCGAGAAGGCGCGAACACCATTATCAATGGCTTTCCCTCGCCTTGAACGATTAAAGTTAATGCAATCCAAATCCAATTCAGGTAGCGCAGGCATAATCGTAAGCGGCTCATAGTAGCGGCCTTGGTCTGCCGTATGATCGATATAAACCCCGCCTACATATTCGCAAAGATCGCGCCACTCGCCGTCTAGATCGAAAACAAATACATGTATGCCTTCCTCTAGCAACGAAACAACTAAGGCTTTTAAAAAGTAGGATTTACCTTGTCCTGTTTTACCGAAAACCGTAATATTTTGTGCTCTTGGATCATCGGGATCACAAATATTAATAAAGGTAAAAGAGCCGTCTTCTGTCCGTCTGCCGAAATAAGGACCTTGCCCATCACTAGATCCACTTCTTGTCATGGGATAGGTGCGCGCAGCTGCGGTATCCGTGGTCACATGGCCATAATGCTTTTTGTTAAAGAACTCGCTATTTGGCGTGTGGGGATCAAATATAGGACTCGTCTGCCTCAGCGCCTCCTGCTGCTCAAATGGCAGATTATCCAGTTTGCAATCTAGCTCATCAAACCAGAGTTTAAGTTTTACTTCGACTGCATGGAGCTGATGGCGCTTTGGAGCTGTAATCGTAAGATAGGTATAAACGTCAAGCAGTTTGCGATTGTCCTGCTGCTTCGCATCGCGTAAGGATAAAATCGTTTCTTTCGCTTGCACTTCCGCTTTTCTAGCTGGATCGTCTTCCTGCTGCTTGGCTATCGACACGGTTAGCCGGTTTAATTTATTTTTTAGTGATAGATTCCATGTCACATCGCTGGCTGCATAACGAATCGTTTTACGCAGCGTAGCGCCTTCCTTGCCCACCAGCTCATCGAGCTTGTCCAGGTAGCCGGTGAGCAGCACCGGTGGATATCCCTTAATCATCAGTACGCGCACAAAGTGGCCACTTTTATCGTCTTTACCATCAATAACATTGACTACGGTTTCTGATTTTTCTTTTCGCCAATTTTTAACTAGCCGCTTGGTTTCCGCTAACATGGGACTGTTCCTCCTCTACCTGGATAAAATGAACAACCGCTTTAGGATCTAAGACAAAAGGTCGGCCCTGGAAGAGCCACCGGCTTGCCTCTTGAAAATGCGGGAATGTAAGTGATACACGCTGGCCCCATTTCTCCTTAAGCAGCGTAGCCATATGACTTGTCATAGGTTCTTCACACTGGTTAAGCCATACCTCGCCATGCCAGCTCTCTGCCGCTTGCTCCCATTGCAGCCAGTGGTGATAATCACCATCTACAATCGCAACCGCTTGACCAAGCTTTAGCAGCTCTGCTCGTGAGGGGTGCGCAAAGGGAAGATCAACCAAGACCGGACCCTGTTCCGAAAGCTTGCGAAGAAGACGAATGGTTTCCTCAATGTGAGGACGCTGCTCTTCACTTGGCAGCCACAAGGTAAGCCCTGGTGCATTCCGTGACGTCCAAGCTTCCCATCCTGGCTCCGAGCTTGATACGCGCAGCGGATTGAGATACGTATGCGTACCACGATCCGGTGATAAGTCCACCACGTGTAGAATTACACCCTCACCGCTTTGCGCAACAGCCATATTGGCCGTTAAAAATGACTTCCCGCTAGAGGTGGGCGAAGTCAGAAACAAGATCCCCTGAAGAGCAGACATAAGTTGCTGTTCCTTCTCCTCTTCTTCACCCTGCAGGGTTAGATCCGATAGTGAATCTGCTATGTGTAATAAATCATCCAGGACTTCCTTCCTTGGTCTCCTCGATTTCAAACGCGCTAGAATGCGATGTAATGCATTGCCTGCCCAGCGTAAGCCATAGCCGACTTTTCTCGCCAGCGTAATAAGACCAGCCGTTATGACCGCTAAAACGCCTTTGCGAGGTGGGCTATCCGTTTGTTCCTTCTCTTCATGGTCAACCTCTTCTTCCTTGCTATCCTCCTTTGCTAACGATATAACAAGCTCTTCAGGCGCCTCTTGCTCCCAATTCCCCTCTGCTGCCATCCAACGCTCCCAGCTGATTGGATCTAACCAGCGGCCAATGAGCTCCGGCATGCTAAGCCCTGATAGAATCGTTACCTCGTGGCCTGATGCCGTTAGCGGATCTAATACACGCTGCAGCTTTTCGCGCAGCTCCGCGATCATGCGAAAGCGCTGGCGCTCTTCTTTGGTCATTTCGGTTGTTTCGTCATCACGTTCACGCGAATCGATTTGGTATTCCATGACGGATAAACGCAGCACATACACGCTCCGCTTTGCTTCACCGCTTTCAGCCATGTTCCGCCACATCGTTATACGGTTTTGCTTCAGAGCTGCCATACCTTCGGAAGCTACCGGTTTATTAGCTTTAGCTGTCCATAACTCGTGCTGATAGTCCGAAATCTGTTCAGAAGATATCGAAGCCTCAAAACGTTCGCTTGCGCATGCCCTTAAAAATTGTTCAAAGCCGTTAATTCGTTGTTTCTTTTGGTTGTAGACCGCGGTTTGCCATGGATCTGCTTGCAACGAAATGACCATATGCAACATTTTGCCGCTGCGATAAAACCAGCCATCACTCTCAGCACCAAGCAGCTGCTCCATCTCATCACCGGTGCCTGTATTTTTTTGCCGAATATACCGATAACGACGACGACGCCGATAAGACCATGAAAATAATCGTCCGAATATGGATAAGACAAAGATCAATAGCAGTCCAGGGATCTTAATCCAAAATGGCAAAGGCAATAAAAAAAGGAATCCGCCTCCGAAGAGCGTATTCCCCATTACCCAAGCGATATCATTAAACGTCAAACCCAGATACTGTATATCCTCTCGTATATCCCCTAAAAAATAAGCACTCAACAACTCATTTTCCTGTTCTTGCCGACTGAGATCCTCTGCCACCTATTTCCCTCCTTTCTTTTTACTTGTTCCTTCATGCTGCCGCAACATATCCGCTTGCAGCTTTTCAAAACTGCCCATATCCATCCCATTTAGCGGTTGTTGCCCATGATCTACTGGCATACCGTCTATAATGACCATGATTTTTCCGGACATGGTCCGCCAGAAAGGCAGCCTATTTTCCCGATATAGCTTATGGACTTCTTCTAGTCGTTTGGCTTGCGTTTCTCTTACCATAATGTAATTCTCTGTTACATTTGCCTCAAAACCAGCAAGTAAATCAGTATCACCGCTGGATCTCAATTGCTGCTCAAGATCTGCCAAATATTGCGATCCCCGCGGCAAATCAAAACGCACATAAGGTGTACTCTCCGTGCGAAGGTTTTGCAGCAATGGCAAAATTTCTGGCATATCAATCTCCGGAATCCATAGCTGTCCATTTACCAGCTTCAATTGCTTGACCCATGGATACTGTTTTCCCTTTTCACTCAGCTGGTTATAGGCCGATTGTGCTTCGGTTGTACTTAAATTGGTTTTTGTATAAACCGGCAGTTTCTCCGTTAAAGCATCAAGTGTTTCCCTACTTGCTTCAGACTTCGTAAAGCGGCGGATATCCTGCTTGTCACTATCAATAAAGACACCATTTTTGGTATAACCATGACTGGCTGCTGACTTGATCTGCGCATCCTGCAGCTCGCGCATAACAGGTCTTACCGTTTTCTCTACTAACAGCTCACCGGTGCCTGCGTTGTATGCTATACCCTTACCATACGTTTGTTCGAGATGACCGACTATTTTCTCCATGTCTCCTCGACTTTCTTGATCCACTCGAATGACGGCACCTGATACAAAGCCCTCCGGTTTTAGCTGATGTTCAAGTTCGTGCGCAGGGATATCTAGTAAATTCAAGCCATGATTCGTCACTTCTTGACCAGCTTCTTTCATAACCACGTTACCCGTTTTATGCTTCCACACGGCAGGCGCTTCGTATTTCACACCCTGCAATGCTTCAGAACCACCACCGGTCATGATTGATTTCATGATGGCTTTTTGCACATTTCGCTCTTGCATCCGTCTGCCAACATCGGCTACACGGTTACTTGACTGTGACCAGCTTAAACCTTTTCTTTGGAGCGCTTCTGAGCCAAATCGCTTACCCATTGCATTTAAAGCCATTGAGCTGCGATGACCAAACGTTCCTAACTTTTCGACGGCTTGACCACCATTGAGATGTACCGGCATTTTAGCCGCTAACCATACCGGACGGAGCCAAACAAAGAAGAGGAGCACAAACAACACAATGGCGGTGATCGGAGCAGCAATAGCAGGATGGATGCCAATGTCCGACATAAACCCAATATCCGCCCCAAAGTCTGTTTGCGCTTTAACAAAAATCGCCCAATACACAGCCATCAGGTAACCCGCAAACAAGGTTCGAGTATAAATGTTTATAAATCCTACCAGTGTTTCTAGCTTTCCGGAATACGCTGTATAAGCTATCCAGAGTCCTACAAAGATGGCCATGATAATGACAATAATACTTTTAAGCATCGACAGCACAAAGGATGGCACAATAATCCCCGATACATCAAAAAACAGTATAAAAATACCGCCTTCTGTTTCTGCCATTAATTGTCCGAGCGACATGCCGGCATACGCAGGATTCGTTATACTGTCGATGCCGATTACCAATGACTTTAGGATCTCTTCACCCGTTAAATTTTGATACGTAATGTCAGCCTTGCCGATAATGCCAGCGAGCGTCAATTGTGTGAGCCAGTTTAAACCCACGTTTATAAAATTCATAACCGATAGGCTTACACCGGCAGATATAAAGCTCCATAAAAATACTTTTAAGAGCTGACCCATCTCTTTTTTGCCCTTTATAATCTGGATGGATAGCATACCAATACCTACCAGTAGCGCAACTAAGCTAATGATGGAAATAATCGACCACCCTACAAATACTGCTTTGATATCAGCAATATGAGGGGTAAACAAGTAACTCTTTGCAAATGTCCCATATAACGGTGCAAGAAACTCATCCGTCCAGCCGATAACTACGCCATCGATAGCATCTTTAATTAGCTTACCCGACATGAGATCCTGAAACGTTTGGGTTATATCGCGGAACTGACTACCTAAGTCCGTCACCCATTCCGGTATATACCATTTATCATTGCTCTCTTTTGGCTCCTCCACTGCAGCAGCCAAATAGGTGTAAAAAACATCTTGCATCACATCGTCCACCCCATTTTCCCCAAAACATTAAAGATGCCCTCTAAGATAGCAAACATCCCTGAAGTGACGAAGAGCATAATAATAGCGAGCGCAATCCCCATCCGTTTCCAAAACTTTGAATCATTCAGATTGGCCTTCGCCAACTTCACCTGCCATAAGAAAAGGATCATTTTATACAGCCAGTAGACAAGGGCGATGGTGGATACGATAGTGGCAAAGGTGCCTGCAATGACAAGCACCCATTCCAGCGCCCCCAACTGATTGACATCAATAGCGTACATTTTCTTCATCTTCTTGAGATAAGCTTCCGACGTTTCCGATGCGAGATAACTAAGCATTACATACCGGAAGTAATATCTTGTGTGCTCGTCCAGTTATATACCTGCTCCAGAAAGTCTAGGAATAGACCGGAGAAGAAGAAGAAGATAATGAGGAATACAACGCCCGTTTCAATCCAAAACTTCTTATTACCCATACTTTCTTTTGCTTGTTTGACTTTTATGCCAAAACGGATAATATCGTATATGCTGTAAACCAATAGGAAGATAATCATAAACGTAATTGGGACCATCACGACATAAAACATGAAACCAAGCCCATCAAGCAGTTTCCAATCGAATTTGAAATACTTCTTTAGTTTTGTAATTGGATTACTCTCATCTGCCGCATAGGCCATCACCGGCATCATCCAAACCATAATCATCATAGGCAGCCATACCAACCATTTTTTAATCTTCATTGTTAAAAACACCTTCCGTTTGTAGGATTTTTATAGGACTATTGCTCATTTGATCTCTTTCAATCGAAATGTTTGTAGGAGTTTTATAGGATTGAAGATAAAAAAGCCTCCATTCGCCAATCTTCTGGCATTATAAAGACGATCCAGCAAACAATGCTAATTCCCCAACACAACCCCGACAATAACCGTTCACCGGTGCCTCCATTATCAAAAAGCCGTAAAGCCACATGTATTTTTTTTGAGATTAGAGAGCCAATCCCCTCACGTCCAAATAGATCACCGATCAGATGCGCCCACCAGCCCACGATAAGCCCCATGCTAATGGCCTGCACCATCCATAGATCGCTTTGCTGCCCAAAAGAAAAGGCTCCAATACTTAAGGCTAGCGCAAACTCTGGCGTATGAATGATCCCCCGATGCTTCACCATGGGAAGAATAAGTAATGCCCCGCCTGCAAAAGCTGTGATCCAGTGCCAATCATACATGGCATATGCCGCAAGTAATAAGGCTCCTACGCCAAGCAATACCAGGCTACGCAGCTTCGCAAGCAATAAGCATAAAACGCCTGCAGCAGCCCAAAGCGGTGCACTCATTGCCCATACGTTGTCTAGGTCGAGTCCAAGTCTAGGGAGTCCCCATATGGCAGCCGCGATTAACAAAAGTAGCAAACCAAGTGATTGAGCCATTCTTCGGTTTTGTGTAGAGAGCTGAATGAGGTTACTAGCCGTACTGGTCTTATGATCTAAATCCGGTGCCAGGCTCCCTACCGCAACAGCTAAAATGTAGACTATGGGCGATGCCATATGTCCGTCCATTTGTGGCAAGAGTGAAAGCAGGCCCGATCCAACGGCCACACCTAGTGCCACATGTCCTGCTTTGTTCATTGTTTTCACCCCCTCTCTCGATTTTTTCACATAAAAAAACGATTCACCCAGGTATGGTGAATCGCTTATTTTACTGCTTGAAGTGGTTGAGAGCTGATTGTTTTCCCTTCAATAACACGGCTTGGCATGCCTAGGTAATAGCCCTGGACGTACCGGACACCACAGGTATGAAGCAATTGCAATTGCTCCTCTGATTCCACACCTTCGATAATGAGCTTAGTATGCAAGAGCTCACATAACTCTAGCATGTATCTTATGATAAGAGGCACTTGAGGTTCAGCATATGCCGCTATAAACGCCTTGTCTAGTTTGATCCATGATGGTCGAAATGTCGTAGACAGCAGCCGATCTAAGTTGGCATTTCGTTTGCCAAAGTCATCATAGGCCATGGTATATCCTTTCAAGGCCAATTGCTGCAGCTGCCTTTTTATACGCGCACTGTAGATCGTGCTCTCCATGATTTCCAGTACCAGTTGATTGGCAAGGCCTTCAGGTAATGACACGCCTGCTAATAACGTTTTAGGATGTACATTTAAAAATAGCAATTGCTGCGGTTGGAGCCTTGGTAAAGCTTCCGCGATAGCTGTATGCATGAGCTCACGATCAAAACGTGCGATTTGTCCAGCATAACGTTTGAAGAGCTCAGCTGGACTCTCTCCCCTAGATCCACTCACAAAGCTCTCATACCCAATAACCTCCTGTCCTCGCGAAATATCCACTATGGGTTGGTAACGTAAGATATAGCTCACTCATTTCCCTCCTAACGCTTTATAAATCGTCCAAAGAAACCTGCTGGCTTTCGTGTAGTGATATTTAGAATCCGCTCGATCACCTGCTCTGCTTCTTCCGACAACTGGTAGGGATCGCAAGTTGGTAAGGACATGACATGTCTTCCAGCCAAGGTTTCCGCTATTTCATCCCTGGCATCTTCCGAAGCCATAGGCAATACGACTCGCCACTTTTCTTGTGGCTTATGAATATGTTTGCGGCAAAGCTGCACCAGCTCACGTTGCCGCCAGCTGCTACCGGACCCGACCAAGACCGGAATCGTTGCCCGAAAGAAAAGACTCGTATGTTCACTCGTATTAATATTGCCCAGATCAACGATTAAATAGCGAAATTGCTCAGCGTAAGACTCTACCCAATCCATGTCTACTGTGCTTTTAAAGTAAGTCACTTTATCCATTTCAAAGCGTGGCTTAGTATTGACTACCCCATTGTGATTAAAAGCAAGAAATTCGAAACAGGGGTTGCGACCAGCCTCCCAAATGGCCACTTTACCATCGCCCTGTTTAGCTAGGTAGTTCGCAAGCGCAAAAGATAGATGTGTACTTCCAGCCCCATCAAAAGCCCCTGCTACGGCAATTAGTATGGTTGGTTGATCATACGTTTGCGATACTACCTTTTCTTGGCTATCCGCTAATTGTGTCTCCGGCAGCGGAGCATCGAGCGTAAGATTCAAATGTCTCTCCCAATTGGTTTCTGGCCAAACCCAAGCAATCCCTTGCGAGGTCCAGTGACGTGCATGTTGATGAGAATGCTCTTTGACCACAATAGCAATGGGGATATTGGGTGCGAACAAACTCAAACGTTCAATCAATCCAGCATGCTCCTCCGGCATGACAATAAGGGTAACCGTCATTTTTAGGAGCATGCCTTCCATTTCTTTTTGATCATTACATACATGCAGCCGGTACGCTGGCGGCGGTATCTCTTTTACTTCTAAATTGTAAATCAAGACATGCAATCCTCTGTCACCTCCATAAACGAGTAAAAGCCGCCAGCTCATGTCTGACGGCCTTTCGCTTCTCATTTTTCTACTCTTTCAGTATATCTAATTTTCTCATTGTCATCGTTTGCATTTCGTATGCAAAAAGTATGATATTTAAAGAAAACATGGATTGATGTAGCTTTATAATAAAGTTTAATAATTTTAAAGCTACTTTTTTCGTTAAGGAGACCAAATATTTTTAAAATAAGTTTTGATAAAAACTGAACTTTACGACGAAAGGTTTCCATCAGGCATCCCTTTTGTTCTTCAACTATCGTTTCCCGTTAGTTCAATCATCAGTAGCAAATAGCTTTAGGAAGTCGTGCTAACTAATGCTGAACTTTGCAATTTTCTCGTCCAGTATCGCCTTCTGTCGCAAATGGTGCCTGCTATGCATGCCAACCATCTCAAACCAATCACGCGCGTTCAGCCACCCAAACCAACCATGACGCACCTTGCAAGCCGGATTCGCCTCATTTACGCAACTCGCCCAGTATGCCAATTTCTCTAGTACTTGCTCCAAGCCAACTTTGATTTCATCCTTGCTACTGGGGTTTCTTGTCGCGTTGGGTGGTTGCTCAAGCTTCACACGGATATTGGGCCACTCTTTTTGGGCAAACGCCTTCGTTCCGTCTTCGGTCTTGCCTTTAGGCTCTACGTGCTTTGCCTTGATACAGGATTCAATATGCCCAATGTACTCTTCCGCCACTTCGATCACGTGAATATACATTTACCCGATCGACCATACGTTTTCATTGCATTTAAACCTCAACTGCTCCATCGAATACCTGTCCAAATTCCACATATATTGCTCGATAATAGTAGAAGAATCGTTCAACATCCTGATCCTCTCCCGCTAATCTCAATTAATTACAGCACCTGCGCAATCTCCCACACATGCCCGTCCGGATCGGCAAAACAAGCCGTCCGCCGCCCCCAGGGGCGCGTTACCGGTCCATTCAATAGCTTAACACCACGAATTACAAGCTCATCGCATACCTGATCAACATCGGGTACTTGGATCGTGAACTGAAACCGAGCGCCATCACCATTATGACCTACTCGTACCGGCTCAATTAACTCGCGGGCATTTGTTTGATTTAACAGATTAATGCTTGTATTGCCATAATCGAACACCGCACAATTTTCATCTTCATACATGATCGCAAGTTTAAACGACTCTTGATAGAATATCTTCGACCGTTTCAAATCTTCCACAAATAATGTGATTTCGGTAATTTTGTTTGTCCATTCAGTTGTCGCCATCCGTAATCAACCTCTTTTCCATTTTTCAGCAATTTTATTTACGAATTGCCGTCTCCCATTCTTTTTCCATCCTGAGTCGAGTTAATTATAGGATACCTCAATATAATAGAACAAGTGTTCCGTACAGTAAACGAATTCTTTTGAATAATTTTCTATATTATTCTGCCCGTTAGTTTAGAACGTGTGGATTACTCAACTGTGCTCCTCAATCAATGAGATTTTCCTTCCTTAATCTCGAAAACTCCGTCGCATAATACGCCATGGCGATGGCCGGTAAGGCGATTCCGATCAGCAGTGCCGCCTCCCAGCCCCCCGTTGCGTATGCCCATCCCCCTGCCGCTGAGCCCATAGCGCCCCCTAAAAAGAAAATGGCCATATACAAACCGTTAAGCCTACTGCGAAATTCCGCTCCTAAAGAGAAAATCACCCGCTGCCCGAGAACCATGTTGGCGGTAACCCCCATGTCAAGTAAAATCGCCGCAACTACGAGGATGGGGACTGCGAGTGCAGAACTTGTTGGAACGAGCAAGGGAAGCAGCCCGGAAAAGATGACGATGGCCAATGCCCATCCCGTAGCCGGGCGAACCCATCCACGGTCTGCCATACGGCCCGCCGCTGGCGCCACAATTGCCCCCATTACCCCGACTAATGCGAACAGAGCGACCTCATTCTGAGTGAAATGGAACGGCGGACTTGTCAATACCAACGGAACTGTAGTCCAAAACAAACTGAACGTTCCGAATACACAAGCATGATAAATTGCCCTCCGGCGCAATGCCGGTGTCGCCTTCAGCAGATGCAGCATGGAGTACAGCAGCGCCGGGTAAGCTTTAGTGGTCGAAGGCTTCCTTGCGGGTAGTGCCTTTGCCAATACAAGAGCCAGCGCGAAAATCAATGCTGCGGAGATGAAATATATGGCGCGCCAGCCCATATACTCCGYCACCAAGCTTGAAATGGGACGCGCGAGCATAATCCCCAGAAGTAGCCCGCTCATGACGTTGCCCACATTGCGACCGCGCTCGGCTTCAGGCGAAAGATGAGCCGCATACGGTACAAGGATTTGTGCTGCTACGGAACCTACTCCGATCACGAGTGAGGCGGTGAGGAACAGGATGGCGCTTTTGATTACAGCGGCAATTGTCAAAACGGCAGCTGTAAGGAGCAATGATGAAAGGATCAACTTACGATTTTCCAAGATGTCTCCCAACGGTACGATAAATAACAAGCCAATCCCGTAGCCGACTTGAGTCAACGTAACGATGAGTGCCGCAGCCCCGGAAGAGAGCCCGATGGTCGAACCGATTGAGCCTATCAATGGTTGAGCATAATAAAGATTTGCCGCTATGATACCGCAAGCGGCTGCCAGGATAAAAATCAGCGATGGCGAAACCGGTTTTTCCGTTGGAATGGAAGCTGAATGCATAGAAAGTCCCCTTTGCTCACCAGAAATTTTCTGGAACAATCGTTCCGGAATGCGCAAAAAAATGTCTTATATCATTTCCATCACCATGTCTATCATCTGCTGCATCTTGATGCGGTCACCCTGCACCTTCGCAACGATATTTATACTATGATTCAGGTTTGAGAGCAGATAAGATAAAGTCTTGATATCTTTCTCAGGCATGATTTCTCCCGTCTCCTGACCTTTGCGCAGCAGCTCGTAGAAGGATTTCTCCAACTCGTAAAACCGCTCCCGGATCAACGCATTCAGTTGCTCATCTGGCGAATCCATGCCGACTGCCGCATTAGTAATGAGACAGCCCTTCGGCGACTCGCCGTCCAAGGCGGAATCGATGTGTATCTCGAAGTACTGCCGGATTCCCGATTTTGCGGATGTCGCATTGACGAGGATGTCCCGTTTGGCTTGCTTCCACTTCTTGTACCAGTTGATCGCCTCGATATAAAGCGTTTGTTTGTCTCCGAACGTTTCGTACAGACTTGATCTGCTAAGATTCATAGCTTCCAGCAAATCGGGAATGCTTGCCGCTTCGTAGCCCTTCTTCCAAAAAACGAGCATCGCTTTATGAAGCACCGCTTCTTTATCAAACTCTTTGTAGCGTCCCATGGTTCTCCCTCCGTTTCCGTAGGTACAGTATATTCTTTTTCGGAATGATCAGTCCAGTATTTTCTGCAGATATGAAAGTTAGCTCAGACTGGGATAAGATGGAATACAGACTTTTATGTGAAATTAGTGGACCTCTGCTATTCGTGAGAAACCTGCATCGTACCGAGGGAGTTTAATGAAGCACCATTTTTGTAATCTACACCGAAATTTTATCGATCTTTGTTCCAAATTATCAAAACTTGTTTTAAGTCTACGATTGATGATGAAAACGTTTATAACCTTTAACGATTACAAGATTAAACGATTACGATTTAACGCACCTTAACAACAGCGCAGCATTTACGAGACTTTGCCGAATAAAAACGAACCTATTTTTATTTTACCGAATATAAACCGACTATTTCTAAAAAACAGCTTATAAAAACGGAAAATTTTTAAATAATAGAGTTTAACTTTCTTGTTTTTGCATACCTAAATTCCACTGGCTAGTTCAACGCTTTTTTTATCTGTTTATTTTCGAAAATGCTCTTACAAAAAATTCATCATTCAAAACTGTCATTACTTGGGTGAGAAATCATGTGTTAAGGACGATTACAGAAAATGATTAGGTGAGTTTTATTGCGAGAATGAATAGTTTTGAAGGGAACGATAACGGATTGGGAAATGCGAAAGAGCCCTTATCCTAGAGTCTAGGGCTGAGGGCTAAGCTTGCATTGTTTTTAAATATGTAGCGAGGCAAAAATCCTGCGGCGGATCAGGTATAGGCTTCCATGTAGGAAGTTTGTCCATTTCCCAAGCCATCCATTGCATCAATGACTCTGAGGATTCGCCTTCACGCATACGATAACCGGCATCCATAATCATATCCTTAAAGGCGGTAGGATCGATGCGCTTGGCCAGTGCCATCGTCCGGAATGTATGTAGATCCACATTCAACTCCAGCTCTTCAGCAGCCAAGGTCGACAACTTATAGTCTAGTGTATTAAACGCGCCTGGTAGGGCATGCTGTTGTTCCAGTGTTAGTAAAGCGCGGCGGCATAACTTTCTAAATCCTGGCTTCATAAAACCATTCAGCTTGAGTACAAAATCTTCTCGCTTGCGTTCCTTCACAAATCTTATGATACCTGTCTCTTTGGTAATGGCCAGTAGTGCAGCTGCCCCTTTATCTCGCATTTCAAGTCGTATGCGATCTATTGCCTTCTCTGGATGCTCACCATCCATATCAAAGCTTTCTTTAATGCGAGCCATAACGTATCGCAGTACACTTTGGCTTTTATCCTTCAGCATCGCAGCAAGCTGCAGCAAACCTTGTCCATTTTGCCAATCCAGGATTGATTCACAACCAATAGCCACTAAATAGCCCTTTATTTGGGCAATCAAGCGGCGGTAGCTTTTTTTGGCAGGAAAAATAGAGCGATAATGCATGCCGGTGATATGCCTTGGCATGAGTGCCGCATTCACCTGAAATACTGCTTTTGGTTCACCGAATAAGTTACGTTCCACTCGTGCAATTGAAAACAATGCCTGACCATCTATAACCATAGTTGATCCCAGCTGCTCTAATACCTTCCGAATATGACTGTTATCCTCACGATGTATGAGCTGCCCAAGCTTAGAGAAATTAAGCTGCAGCAATTTACGTCTCTCATCTCCTTGTTGGCCACAACCATAGATATAAAGCTTCTGAACCGCTATAGACAGCGATGTAAAAGCCTTTCTCGTTACTAGTGAAGGCAGCAAAATAAATCGCCCTAACTGACCGTCAGGCTCTAAATACGAGGGCAGGCTAATGGATAGCGTACCCATATACTTTTCTTTTGTTTCAAGTATGAGCTTATGCAAAACAAATTTATGATAGGATGCATAAAACTGATCTTTGTTTACGGGGACTTCAAAGAGTTCCTTCAGCTTTAAGTAGATAATATGACGATTGATGTACGTGGAAATACCTACTGTCTGAATGCCTACCTGAAGCGTCATTGCAAGCTGCAAATCTGCTTTAGTGAGATGATGCATGAGTCTTGCTCGTCCACTCGGAGAACGAAACGTCTGACGTGCTTCGAATCCTTCTTCAATAGCAAATAAAGCTTGTAAAAAACGGTAGCTGAACTTAATAGGTGTGTTAGTTTGAAGTGGCTGGATGATTGATTTATGTTCGTTCAGCATAGGTTTTCTCCTTTCTTGATGAGGTGATTCTATATAATTTTCAAACTGGTAGCTATTTTACATAAGGCATTGTGCTTTAGCTGAAAATATTTTTGACGGTTATAACGCATTTGTTCCAGCAACTCATAATCATATGGTTTGTACCGAACTAAATAGCGTTTTTCTATTAATTCACTTTGCTCCGATGATAAACGGGATAATGCTCGGTCCATCTCTTCTATTTCAATGTCTAGATCTGCAATTTCCTGTGCCTTGCTTGTCATCCGCTGTTCTTTTCGAATGTACTCCGCCTCGATAGGACTTGCAGGGCCACCGCCACCGCTCATGCCACTGTAGGAAGCGGTCATGGCTGGCAAAGCTAGTTGAGATTGCATAGTTTCTAAATCGAGCTCTAATTTGCGTTTGCGCTTTGTATTTAAAAAATACTGTTCAAGCAGCTCCTCCACGAGAGGAACATATTCTTCTTTTTTAGTCTGTGGTATGTTTAGCTCCACCTGCTCTGCTCCCGCATAGAAATCGTCAAAGCCGTTACCCGAGTCTGCCATATACGTCGCAATGAGTGAACTTTCTTGAACCAGCTCAGGTGTGAGCGTAGTCCTCAATTGTTTTTTAAGTTGGCCATAACGTACAGTAAGCCAGGATAAAGGAATAGATGCGATATTTTGTTCGGTTACTGATATTTTTCTCCGCATGATCGTCGTTCTCTCCTTTCGCTTAACAGGGACAACATATAGGTCATCTAAAGGTAATAAGGTTTGTTCAAATTGTTGGCTACAATAATCGCAGTAATAAAGTCCCTCGTCTATTGGATGGCATAGTCTATCGCAATGTATGCAAATCAAGATTTGTCACTCCCTCCGTTGTTGGTTGCCATCTTCAGGCGAGGTAACCAATCTCCTCGCGACGCCTGTTAAAGCCAGGCGTTTCGGCTCTTGTGTACATTATTAAGCGTAACGTTTTTTAATATCATCCCAATGATCCGCTACCTTCCGTAGTGTCGCTTTTGCTTCTTTCGCATGAGCAGCTGCTGCATTAAAACGCTTAATATCCAAAAACTCAGATACATTCGTCTCTTTGATTTGTTCCATAACCTGTGGATCAAGCGCATCCAATTCCCAGCATTCATAACCAAACTCCGATATATAGCTCGTAGCTCGCGTGTCTGTAAGCTTAGTTGGGTTGGGAGGCGGTAGATATTGTTCAATTTGATCCATATTTAAAGCTACTCGTCGCACTAATGGAAAGGATTCAAATATATTTAATCGCGCTTCGATATCGCGGGTCATGTCAATTCCACTAGGATCATGATCTCCCAAATGGATAATTACCGTTTCTTTACCTTCATCTTATTTTCGGACTAGCCGCTGTGCTGCGACCCACATTTCCGTTTGGCTTACATAACCACGACATGAGAAGTATGAAATATCTAATTGATCGCAAATCGTACCAACCACACCAACGAGGGCATCTTTCTCAACCCAAACCTCGACATGATAGTCCTGGTCGACCCATTTATCATAAGCAAAGCTACTTGCTGCGGAGTACATAATATCCCCTGGTGTATTCCAATGGCTATTCCCTTTCAAATTTCGTGTTCGATCCTCTATCGCATCCCAATCAATCAGACCTGAGATTCGAGCATCCGATACGAGCGTTCCCAAATTTTTATAGCTGCGCTCAGTATTCGGTATGATATCTCGTGCGACCAGTTGATAATAAACTTGTCTAAGTGACAACGAGTATCCTCTAGAGATATATTCATCAATAATTCCGTTGACCTTGTGAATCAGTGCTAAGTTTTCACGACGAAATTTAATTTCCCGATTACAGATTTTCATAATATCCTCCCATCCTTATTAAATCCTGCAGAATTTCTAGAATAAGTGCTACTGGCCAACCGGTTAGTGGTAGAGAGTAATTGACGAATCAATTTCCTCTCTCCCTCAACAGATTGCAAAAGATTCTGCAAATCTACTTTCAAGTCATGAATTTGCTCAAATGCATCAACCTGCAAGCTATTTTGCATGCGAGGTTTCACCTCTATGACAATGCCCTCTATAAATCCATTTCCCATCAACTTTGGCTATCGTGGCGTAAGTAGCCCTTCCCCCAACGTGGCTATGAGGTTCACCGATTTGGACGAGAGAAGAAGTCCAGGATGCTGGAGGTAACACGTTCAAAAAATAATCGTAAAACTCCTCATCAACCTCATCACCAATTTTCAAGAAATCATCCATATTGCCCTTCCAATCCTCATACTTCTTCATAGAAATCCCCTCACTTTGCTTGTAATTTCAACCTACCATTATCAAGTGAGAGYGGTTATCTTCTCACGACGCCTGGAACGAGCGTTTCGGCTAAATCAAATGCTTCGTATTTTCTTAGATAACGATTACGATAGTAATCAATAAGGCCCTTTCTCTTAAGATACTCATATTTTGATCGAATCACTGACTCCGTGCGACCTAAGCCAAAAGCCAAAGTTCGATTTTTATCGATCCCATAAAACATACATAAATATTCCAAATCTTCATTTGAGAATTTTAATCCGTGATTCAAATGAAAGTCAGGATGATATGTCATCCGATAATGTTTGTCATATGTAATGCCATCGATAAGATCCATTTCTGAATTAGATTTTAACTTAGCAACCCCCATCCATTTTGCCTCCAATCTAGCCTGCCATCTTCAGGCGAGGAATGGCTATTTACCTCGCGACGCCCCATGCTGGGCGTTTCGGCTATGTCATAATAAAAAATCCTTGGTTGATTTTCTCCAACTCTTCATCCGTTGCCAGCTGCACGATATAAGCTTTTTCAGCCAGATATAGTACGATTTTTTCTCCTTCAACAAGCTGTTTTAAATCTTGTTGATAAGGGAAACCAGTAGCTTCCATCTGCCTTACCTCCTCTCCTTTTGCATCGCTAAATTAATAAGCTCGTCCAGTTCCTGACTCGCCTTTACCACATCTGGATGTACGAGATTATTGTTATTTTGATTAGCTGCTAATTGCATCATGAGTCGCTTTTGCTCAATGATTTTATCAAGCCCATCCCTCTGCACATCCATCCCTCCTTTTAAACGATTTTATGGTTCATGCCTGCCACCGTGTTGATAAAACGGCTTTAAAATCCGTATTCCAAATCACTTTCTACAATGAGCTGATTTATCGAATCACTACTAATTTGTTTCATGGCCGTTTTAGATTCTTTGTCTTCTGGCTCTTCTTGACTCGATTTATTGCAGCCGCTGATAAGAAGCTGCTTTATTTCCTTCAATTCATCCATTACTTTGCTGCAGGAGCATGTCCCCGTTGACGTACCGATACGTCCAATCTCCTGTTTAACTTGCTGTGCTACCCATTCAGATAATTCACGACTTGTAGATAAATGCTCCAAAAAGTCATGTACATCATCCGTAAATTTCAATGCGCTGACATTGTATTGATTTCGGCGTGTCATTCTGAATTAGCGATCCTTACGCTAACTGGAATGTTGCGTTTTAAATAATTTTTCGCAACGATCTCTGAAGCATAAATATTCAATTTGCGTGAATCTTCAGGAAATATATGATACAGCTTAGCTACTTTCTCGCCCAGTTGTTTACATAAGTAATCCATCATGTATTTGCGAAGTGCTTGATTTACACCACCAATGTGAACGTAATACACTAGATCCCCTTGCCTAAAATTGAAACTTTGTAATGACTTCTGCATGGCAACAGCTGCAAAATCATTTAGTACCGGCTCAATATCCTCTGTCAGAGGGAACTCTGCATGAGATACTGGATCCTTATATAAAAAAATTTGAGATTCAATGTGTGAGAGGATAAAGGATTCCAGAGACCGAACGTCCTGAAAATAATCCATAAGCTTGTCCGTTCTTAATTTCTCCAATACCGCTAAATAACTTTGATCCGTTGATGATACAAAGTCATCTGACTTTTGAGCTCCGTTTAGATCAGGCTGCAGCTTACATAAATCTTGACTTTGACCTCCAATATCATCTATGACCGTAAATGCTTCCTTGTACCTCTTAGCATCCTCCTTTATATTGCCTTCAAGATCGAGTTTCAGAGCATGTCGCGCATTTTCTCCTTCTATGCGGCACTCAGCATAATTCACTTTAATCGTTAGTTTACGACTAAATCCTGGAGTAATAAGTTCGAAAGAGGTTTCTACTTGAAAACGATCTGCCATCGTTGCTAATTTTTCTTTAAAACTATTTCCTTTCTTAACCAGCCAAACTGGTAATAACGTGCCAAAATACTCAATCGATATGGTATCTTGATTCAGCTCTGGGCATTTAAATGCATGATATAATGCTAATCCAGCAAGCCAAGTAACCCATACCGTCTCAGATTTTGTTTTATCATGTAATTTATAGATATGAGCATTACCTAAGAGCTCCGCCTGTGCTCGTTTTCCAACCATGAAGAACAGATCACCCGACTTGACAACAAGTTGTTCTCCAAGGGAATCAGCAGGAATGGTCTGTGCAAATAACCCCTCTACAGCCTCTGACGAAATTTCTTTAATAGATGAAGGCATCTCAAAATAATGACCATCAATCAYGAATTGGCCAAGTGAGTTACCAAAGTCGGTAACCATACGTTGAATATTCAATTGTAATTCCTCCTATTAGTTATTTCGTATTCACTGATAGATTCACTTCTAAGATTTGTTTTGTATAATTTTCTCTTGTTTCTTTATGTTAGAGTAATTCTTCAATGCTTTAGCGACTAGTTTTAAAAATTCGTCTTCATAACTTTCAAGTGCTTTCAACGGTATTCTCCTTTCTACGAAGTTTCTGATTTATTTGAAGGAAAAAACAAAAAGGAAAATTTGAGGTTAAATTATGAAATATTCATTGCGGTAAGTACAGGGGAAAGTGTAAAATTGTAGGTGTCTAGGCAACAATCATACTTTTTCCCTGAGAAGATGGTCGACTCGTAATCGATCATCTTTTCTTTTCGATTTGAAATATGACTATATATCGCAATTGAATCGATAAATAATTCAGGATCAGTCACTTATATTGTTTCAAAACGAAACATTTTTAATCAAAAAAAAGCGTCCAATCAAATTTTAAAGCACCAGCTATTTTCTTAGCTGTATCAACGCTTGGAGAACGCAGACCATTCTCAATATTCGTGTAATTACTCCTACTGACTCCAGCACGATCAGCAACTGTTTCTTGACGTTCCAGACCTCTTAGTTGAATGAGCCATTCACGATTGGATTCTTTCATTTCGTCACCCCCTTATAAAATGTTTCGTAACGAAACCTTTATTGTGTTCATTATATGTTTCGTAACGAAACTTGTCAATGATTTTGTTTCTTATTGAAATGATTTCGTATATGTTTCAATAAGAAACGTTATAATAGTCTTGAGGTGATTAATATTTCAGAATTAATGGGTAAAAGAATTGAACAAGAACGAATTCGAAATGATTGGACTCAAGAAATAGTAGCTAACAAACTTGGTGTAGCTAGATCAACATATGCTAACTATGAAGCCGGTAAACGTGAACCTAGTTTAGAGAACATTAAACTATTGGCAGATATTTTCGATGTAACTACCGATTATTTAATAGGTCATTCAGACATTAGAAATTTATTTGATAAGAATAATATTGAGAGAATTAATCTAACTGATGACAAAAAAGTCGAGTTGTATAAACTTCTTGAGAAAATGAACAAAGAACAAGTCGATCATATCCTTAAAACTGTTCAGTTTATTATTAAAAATTAATTCTTTTTGATCTCTTCTAAAAAATCAACTAGTATGTACATATTCGGATCTACCTTTAAGTGTTTAACTAATATCTCAAACTCTTCATTTGACATAGCTCCTATTAGTTTTACTATTTCATCTATTTCCAAATCCATCCCACCATCCCACTCTAGATGCTATTATATTTACCATTAAGATTGAGCAACTTTAACGGTTGCTCTATTTATGTTTCTATCATGACACTTTGTTGCAGCTCACTTCACAAATTTTTAATTTGAAGATTGTTCA
Source organism: Paenibacillus sp. 2TAB26 (assembly GCF_052115145.1). Taxonomy (NCBI): domain Bacteria; kingdom Bacillati; phylum Bacillota; class Bacilli; order Caryophanales; family Paenibacillaceae; genus Paenibacillus; species Paenibacillus sp. 2TAB26. The sequence continues at coordinate 99,146 of NZ_JBFRGC010000024.1, read as the reverse complement.
TCTTTTTCCATATCATTCAGATAAATCAATAGTAAAATATACGCAAGTTTCAGTCAACAGTTAAATAATTATGATGTTGACTTTTTGGTGAAACTTTTATTAAAATACAGATTATAAACATGTGAGGTGAAATGATGACTTATCATCAAATGCTTAAAAGCTATATTGCTCAATCGGGTCTTACATTGCATGATATCTCAAAGGAATTAACAAATTTCGGTTTCAATATTAGTAAAGGATACATCAGTCAATTACAAAATGGTAAGACAGATAGACCTGCAACAGATGATTTAACTAGAGCTTTAGCTAAAGTTACAGGAGGAAACATTGAACAACTACTAACAGCTTCTTTTCTTGAACGCGCTCCTGAAGAAATAAAATTGAAATTTATACGCTTGAGTACTATGATTTCTGAAGATAATATTCAAGAAACAAACAAGCAGTTCATAGAACTCCCTGTTTATGAAAGTTTTTCAGGAAAGCACCGTTCAAAACGAATATTAGAAACTCAATATATAGATATTTCTAATGTGTTAGACAATGAAGTCTTTGCCGTCAGTGTACAAGGAAATACTATGACTGAAGACTTTATTAATGAAGGTGATATAGTTATTTGTACTGCTACAGAAGAAATAAGTTATAACGATATTGCATTAGTGTCAATTAATAATACTAATGCCAACATTTATCGAGTTCTTTTTCAAGATAATTTGTGTATGCTCATTCCATCAAATAAAAAAATGCAACCATTACTTGTATCTAGTTGTGAAGTGATCATTCTAGGGAAAGTAATTGAACTCAGGAAGAGATATTGATAAAGGTAACAAGGAGGTTATTAGGTTGGTTGTAAAAAATAGAATTGAAAATAATACGTATCAACAAGATGATCAAATAGAAGCAATAGGCTATATAAGACAAAGTGATGAACGCGATGATAAAGAAGATATATCAGAACAAACTCAATTAACAAAAATTAAACAATTCTGTGATATTAACAATTGGAAACTTGTAGATGTCTTCAAAGACATCGATTATTCTGGTTTTCGAATCAGCTACCTTAAAAGACCAGGCATTATGAAATCACTGGAATACATAAAATCTCATAAACGTGTTCGAAAATTTGTAATCTTTAATCTCTCCCGCTTAACACGTAGGAAAAAAGATTTTCTACTTATACATGAATCTTTATCCAAATTAGATGTAGATATCTGTTCCACTGCTGAACTATTAGATTTCAGTTCACCAACAGGAAGATTAGTTGCTAATATACTTGTTAATTTCAATGAATATTATAGTGATAATCTTAGTGATGTTACTAGTGATAACAAAAAAACAAATGCAGAAAAAGGACGTTGGAATGGTGGACCTGCCCCATTTGGTTTAATAAAGAAAGAAGGTGTTTTTAAAGCTGATGGATTAGATGCAGAAGCAGTCATACACTCATTTAAAATGGCAAAAGAGGGAAAAGGACCTTACATTATCTCAARATGGCTAAAAAGTGCTTCAGTAACCACAAAAACAAATGTCGAATGGACACCACGAAGAGTACGTTATATGTTAACTAATCCAACCTATGCTGCTATGCAAAATTGGAAGGGAGTTTTATATCCACTAATAGGCTATGATGCTTTAGTAAGCTTGGATGATTATACATATGTTCAGAGTACGTTGTTTGGTCGAGAAAACTTTTGGAGAGGTAGAGAGCGACAATTATTATCTTCAATCCTACAGTGTCCAATGTGTAGTGGCAAAATGTATTCAAGACAAACAGGAAGCAAGAAAACACGAAGATATGTATGTAGTAATAAAAATGAACATGGAAATTGTAATAGTCCAGTGATTGACCTCCCTTCACTCAATGATGCAGTTCTAAAAAGAATTGTTGATATCAGTAATGGTAGGTACAGTAAAGAACAAATATCGAGCAAATTAGTTGACGATATAGATGAGACAACAAATGTTCTTCAACAATTACAAAATGAATATAACAGTTTAGAAAAGGCAATTCAGGATGTTTTTGATGATTTCTATATCTATAAAAAACTCAGTGAGCAACATTATAATGATTTAATGAAGCGGTACGAAAACAGGCAAAAAGAAATTAATAAAAAACTTGAAAAAATGCCTATACCAAAAACCAATAATAAATATGGGAATTTTGATGACCTTCTTAGTGAACTTGCAATCGCATTTGAACTCGGACTAGATTCACGTGATAAACGTATCATGACAGAACTTATTATAGAAAAAATAATTCCAAACAGAACCACACAAATTCACTTTAGATGGGGTGAAATACAAGAGATTAACTACACAAAATCATCTTACAAGAATAATGAGGTTCTATTTTTTTAAAAAAAAAACCACTCCGAGGAGTGGTCCGCTTTCATTATGAAAGCTACAGGATTTGGATAGGAGTGGAGAGAAACCATACTGTACCTTTATTATATGTATACGCTTCCATTTTGTCAATAAGCGTTTTCATTTTGTTCGAAATAAATTGTAAACGCTTTTTTTAATCAAAAATGACGAACACCCGATTAAAGGTGTACGTCATAGCCTTTAGCAGTAAGTACGATTACAGCCTGATCCAAATACTCTTGACTTCGGAATGAAAGTCTTAGAACGCCCGGCACGTCTTCTCTGCTCTCAATAATATGAATGTTGCTCAGGTTGATAAGGCTGTTCCCAAGCTCACTTGTGATTTTACCGATAATACCAGGATGATCTGGAATATCGACATAACAGTCGAATGCAGAATGAATCATGCCTTTGCGGCGCTCAGGCATTTTGCTGCGGAATTGACCTGCTGTTTCAAAAGCTTCAGCAATCGCATCCCCATCTGAACTCTCCAGCATAGACACAAATTTATCCGTTTCCTTGCTCCAATCGCGCAGCAGCTCAAGCAAAACCTTGCGATTATTAATTAATATATCACGCCAAATAATCGAATCGCTTGATGCTATCCGTGTAATATCGCGGAAGCCCCCTGCTGCTAACGATTCATATAGCATATTATTTTCGTTATATCCGCGAACCTGATTCACAAGTGACACGGCAATGATATGCGGCAAATGGCTTATCGCGCCTGCTATCTCATCGTGCTCTTTCGCATCAACTTTTACGATATTCGCTTTCGTATGGCTGAGTAAATCAACTAGACGCTCCACTGCTTCCTCAGGCGTATTCTCATCAGGTGTCAGCACATAGAAGGCGTTCTCGTATAGATGCGATGAAGCCGCTTCAACTCCTGTACGCTCAGAGCCAGCCATCGGATGCCCGCCAATAAAAGTAGCTTGACCAAAATCAAGTGATTTTGCACATGCCATAACAGAAGCCTTCGTGCTCCCAGCATCTGTAATGATACAGCCGGGTTTTAATTTAAACGCACTGAGCTTCTCGATATACTTCTCAATGTTGCCGACCGGTACACAAACGAATATAAAATCTGCTTGCTCGGCCGCTTCTTGCATTGAAGTCGTTGCAAAATCAACCACACCCCGCTGCATGTACTTCTCTACCTGCGAGGGGCGGTTTGAATGTCCGATTACTGTAATATTTGGTTTTCCTTTAAAACAAAGGGCGATCGAACCACCGATCAGCCCTACTCCAAAAATCGCTACAGTCGTCATAACTTTATCCTTGCACCGCCGATTCTTGCAAAACCTGTTCTAGTGCTGTAATAAACTTTTCATTTTGCTCACTTGTACCAACTGTAATCCGAATATGATTCGGGTAGTAAGTCCAGCGCGGTCTTGAAATAATTCCTCTGCGCAGCAAACCGTCGAATACTTCAGGTGATGGACGCTTCACATCTACCATTACGAAGTTGCCGTATGCAGGGAAGTAAGATAAGCCAAGGCGATCAAATTGCTCCGACAAATAAGCAAGACCTTGTTTATTTTGGTCACGACAATATTCAATAAATGCTTTGTCAGCAAGTGCTGCTTTCGCTGCAGCTTGTGCCGCTCGCGATGTGTTGAATGGTTCACGTACCTGATTAGTATAACGAATGACATCAGGATGCCCAACGCCATAACCAATCCGTAATGCAGCTAGGCCAAAAATTTTCGAAAAAGTTCTCAGCACGATTAAATTGCGGTGCTCGCGCAGCAATTGTATTCCGTCTGGAAACTGCGGGTCATCGATGTATTCCCCGTAGGCTTCATCAAGTACAACAAGCACGTTCGTTGGCACCTGCTGCAAAAACTCAGAAAGCTCAGGCAGTGTGACAATAGTACCCGTTGGGTTGTTCGGATTGCAAATCCAAATGATTTTAGTTCGCTCAGTAATCTTAGACAGCATTGCAGGCAAATCATGCTTGCCTTCTTTTAGAGGAACCTCTATGATCGTTGCATTCTCAATTTCTGCATTATGCTTGTATTGCGGGAAAGTTTCGTCCGCCATAATCGTTTCGTCGCCAGGAACGATAAACGCTCTATTAATCATAAGAATAATTTCACTGGAGCCCGTGCCAAAAATAATTTGGTTCGTATCTACGCCAAGCTCTTCCGCAAGTGCAGCCGTTAGTTCAACGCTCGCACCATCTGGATAAATATTAAAATTGCCTAATTCTTCAATGACTGCTGCTTTAACTTGTTCAGAACAGCCAAACGGATTTTCATTAGATGCAAGTTTGATGACTTCTTTTAACCCTAGCTCCCTCTTAACATCTTCAACCGGCTTTCCGGGTTGATAGACGGGAAGGTGGACGATATTACTTTTGGGCTGCATGAGCCGTTCACCTCTTTTATAATTGACTAGTCTCATTACTCGACATCCATTGTCTCATATCTGTGTTAGGTTTTAAAGTTTTTTTAACACAAGATTGGTCTATTGCGCAAGATTATATCGAAATTGTGATATATGTTTGCTGATCTTATGATCCGAAAGGCACTTTTTTAATCAATGGTTCAGTTTCTGTATAAAAAATGAAGTGAAGAACATCCGCTTCCATGCCAAAAAAATTTCAAAACCATCGCTTGAAACCGTCTATTTAATTTCTTCATTCGAATAACGGACATCAGATCCCTTATTTGATGATAATCATGCTTTTTCTCGATATAACGGACATAGAATCCCTTATTTCTAATAATTCGATGCAATTGAACACCTTTTAGACAAAATAGCGGATTCTATGTCCGTTAAATAATAATTTTAGCCAATTATTCTAAAATAACGGATCCTATGTCCGTAAGCTAGCTTCAAAAGTTACTTTTCAAATCAACAGCTTCGTGCTTATCCATTTATCCTTGTGCTTTACCATCCGTCCTCTCCACCCCCGAATCACCGTATCGAAATCCCTCCAAAACAGCTCCCTGCTATAAATCCCCCTCTTATACCGATAAAGCAAAAAAAGCTCTCCTAGACCAAGTCTAGGGAGCTTTCCGCTATTATTAATATCCTATGTCACTTACAAACCACTTCCGCAGGGTATAATTCCATCATCAAAAAATTCCATTTACCCTTTAAGCTGAGCAACAAAATCGCCGATTTGTTTAAGTCCCGCTTCACGCGTATCAGCATCATTCAGCAGTGGAATGGCATCTTCTATCGTACGCACAATTGCACTGCCCACAATCACGCCGTCACATTGCTTTTCAAAGCGAGCAACCTGCTCACGGCTTGAAATGCCAAAGCCAACCGCGATTGGCAAATTGGTCGCTTCGCGAACCATCGAGAGGAATTCATCAATACCCGTATGAAAATCAGCTCTCACGCCTGTTACGCCAAGAGATGAAACGCAGTAGACAAATCCTTTTGCTTTGCGTGAAATACGTGTTACCCGATCCTTGGATGTCGGTGCCACAAGAGGAATAAGATGCACATTAGCTGCTTCCGCAAGCTGCCTAACCTCTTCATCTTCTTCGATTGGCAAGTCAGGAATAATAAGGCCACTGATGCCTTTGCTCTGTACAAGCTCGAAAAACGCTTCAAGCCCATATTGAAACACCGGGTTGTAATAGGTGAACAATATGAATGGAATTTTAACGCCGGCCTCACGCGATTGTTCAGCTATTTCAATACAATCCTTAATTGTAATGCTGTTATGGCGCAATGCTCGCTCAGATGCACGCTGGATAACAGGACCATCTGCTAGCGGGTCGGAATACGGCACGCCAAGCTCGATCATGTCAGCGCCTGCCTTCTCGAGCGTTTGGATGATAGCAACCGAAGTGGCTAGATCAGGATCACCCATCGTAACAAAAGGAATTAACGCCGTTTTGCCTTCAGACTTCAGTCTTGCAAATGCTGTATCAATGAGATTCATGCTTATTTACCCCCAAGTAACCCATAATTGCTTCTACGTCCTTATCTCCACGTCCGGATAAGCTGACAACGACGACTTTGTCTTTATCAAGCGTAGGCGCAAGCTTAATCGTCTGAGCAATCGCATGTGCTGATTCCAGTGCTGGAATAATGCCTTCTGTGCGCGATAGCAGCTGCAACGCATCAAGCGCCTCGGCATCCGTTACAGGAACGTATTCAGCACGTCCGGAATCTTTCAAGTAGGCATGCTCTGGTCCAATACCAGGATAATCAAGTCCCGCTGAAATCGAATGCGCAGGTTGAACCTGTCCATACTCATCCTGCAGCACATAGCTCATCGAGCCCTGGAATACACCGTGACGTCCTTTGGTCATTGTTGCCGCATGCTCAATCGTATCTACACCGCGGCCAGCAGCCTCAACGCCAAGCAGCTTCACGCTGTCATCATTGATAAATGGATAGAAAATCCCCATTGCGTTGCTTCCGCCGCCAACAGCTGCTACAACATAATCCGGCAATCGGCCTTCTTCTGTCAATATTTGCTTACGAGCCTCGTCGCCAATGATACGCTGGAAATCACGAACCATCATCGGATAAGGATGCGGGCCTGTAACTGAACCCAAAATGTAATACGTATCTTCAACATGGCTAACCCAGTAACGAAGGGTTTCGTTACATGCATCTTTAAGTGTTCTCGTTCCTGATAGAACTGGCACAACTTCAGAGCCAAGCAGCTGCATCCGGAAAACATTAAGCTGCTGACGCTTCATATCTTCCTCTCCCATAAATACTTTGCATTCTAGACCAAGCAAAGCAGCTATCGTTGCAGAAGCAACGCCGTGTTGTCCTGCGCCTGTTTCTGCAATGATTTTTGATTTACCCATACGTTTGGCAAGTACGCCTTGACCAATGGTATTATTAATTTTATGTGCACCTGTATGGTTCAGGTCTTCACGTTTTAAGTAGATTTTTGCGCCGCCAAGATGCTCGCTAAGTCGTTCTGCATAGTATAGTGAAGTCGGACGACCTGAGTATTTATGCAACAAATAAGTAACCTCGTCTTGAAACGCTTGATCCTTGGAATAATGCTGATAAGCTTCCTCTAGCTCTAATAATGCTGTCATTAATGTTTCTGGCACATATCTACCGCCAAATTTGCCGAAGCGTCCATTCTCATCTGGTACTTGTGTCATGCTTCCATCACCCTTCTTACAAATAATCGGATTTTCTCGATATCTTTCCGTCCATCCGTCTCAACACCGCTTGATACATCTATCCCGTTTGGCGCATATGTCTTTAGCAGCTCTTGCACATTTCCTTCATGCAGACCACCTGCTACATATAGAGTAATGCCAAGCTCATCAGCTGCTTGCTTATATTCTTTTATCGCGTCCCAATCGAAGGTTTGACCCGTGCCGCCGCCAGGTGCGTCTATCAGTACAGCATCAACAGCTGCTCGGTATGGCGTTAACCGCTCTAGAGCAGACATTGGCGTGCTGCCCTCGGCATCCTTTTTCATGGAAAATACTTTCCATACTTGTACGTTCAGCTGCTCACGCACCATTTGGCAAAACGCTGCCGATTCATTGCCATGCATTTGAACCACATCTAAAGGTGCTTCTAACAAAAGATTTTGCAGATTAGCAAAGGTTTCATTTACGAATACGCCAACCGTTCTCGGGCGCTCACCGCCAGCTGCCTTTAACTTCGCAGTTGCTGATATAAGCAGCGATGCAGTCGACTTTTCCACCAATCGCTTGCTGGGTGCAAAGATGAAGCCGATTTCGTGAATAGGCAATCCATCCATCTGCTGAATCGTTTGCACATCCATCAGACCACAAATTTTGATACGCGTCTGCTGCTTCATCGAACGGTTACCGCACCCATTAAATCAGTAACCGATTGTCCTACTTGCTCATGCCGCATAAAATATTCACCAATCAATACACCATGAGCGCCGATTGACTTTAAGTAATCCATATCGCTATTACCCGCAATTCCGCTCTCACTAATGACAGTAACATTTTTCGGCATAAGTCCGATTAACTCTTCGGTCGTTTTTAGATCGGTAACGAATGTTTTCAAATCGCGGTTATTTATGCCGATGAGCGTTGCTTTGTCCAGCTCCAGAACGCCTTTCAGCTCTTCTTTGTTGTGCACTTCTACGAGCACATCCATCCCAATCGACTTCGCAAGATCATGAAACTCACCTAGCTGCGTTGGTGTCATAATAGCTGCGATGAGCAAGATTGCGTCCGCTCCGATTAAGCGGGCCTCATAAATTTGACGATGGTCAATCGTAAAATCTTTTCTTAATAGAGGTACCTTTACCGTATTTTTCACGGCCTGCAGAAATTCATTAGATCCTTGAAAGTAATCACGATCCGTCAACACTGAAATACAATCCGTACCAGCTGCTTCATATTGTGCAGCAAGCATGGTTGGCTCAAAATCAGCACGAATCAGCCCTTTTGATGGCGACGCCTTCTTTACCTCGGCAATCAGTCCCATACTTCTGTTGCGGCCAGCTGCCGATAATGCATGTTCAAAGCCGCGGCATGCTTCCATCTCCGAAATTTGTTTCTCCACCTGTGCAAGGTCAAAGCGAGCCGCCAGCTCCTCAACCTCAGATCGTTTTGTAGCTACAATTTTATCCAGAAACATTTGCCAACTCTCCTGTCGTATGAATAAGACTCACGAGCTTCCGCTGCGCCTCGCCTGAATCGATCACCTTGGCAGCAATCTCTGCACCCTCGCGAAGCGATTGTGCCTTCCCGCCAACATATATACATGCACCCGCGTTGGCAAGCACGATATCACGATAAGCCCCGCGCTGCTCGCCTGAGAAAATAGAACGAATAAGTGCTGCGTTAACTTCCGGCTCACCACCCATAACATCCGCAATCGGCCAACGTGTTAGTCCAAGCTCCTCTGGCGTAACATCGTAGGTTTTCACATCACCGTTTAATAGCTCAGATATTTGTGTTGGTGCAGAGATGCTAATTTCATCAAGCCCATCATGACTGCTTACAACCATTGCACGTTTCAGTCCAAGCTCACCGAGCACCTCGGCAACTGTAGAGGTGCGGCTCCGATCGTAGAATCCAAGAAGCTGTCTATCTGCTCCAGCTGGATTTGTGAGCGGTCCAAGCATGTTGAAGATTGTTCGAATACCGAGCTCACGCCGCGGAGCAGCAGCATGGCGAAGCGATGGATGATACAACTGAGCAAACATAAAGCAAATGCCGATATCCTCCAAGCATTGTGCGGCTTGTTCAGGAGTTATCGTAATTTGTACGCCAAGTGCCTCCAGCACATCAGCACTCCCCGTTTTCCCAGACATCGCGCGATTGCCGTGCTTGGCAACTCGGATGCCTGCCGCCGCAGCAATAATGGAGGAAGCTGTTGAGATGTTGAATTTATGAATACCTGATCCTCCGGTGCCACATGTATCGAGCAAACCTTCTTGTTCCGTATGGAGATGGCTCGAATGCGCGCGCATCGCCTCAGCGAACCCGGTTATCTCCTCCTTCGTCTCACCTTTCATCCGCAGCGCAGTTACGACGCCAGCTATTTGAACAGCTGTTGCTTCGCCGTTCATGATGATGTTCATCACCATTTCTGCTTGCTGCCTCGTCAAACTTGAGCCGCCAATAAGCTGGTTCAGCGCTTGCTGCATCGTTATCGCTTCGGTTGCCTGCATTATTGACCAATCCCCTCTCCGACCTTGACGTAATAATCCGAGTTAATGGAATTGAAGGAATCAGGTGCACTTTTTGGCTGTGCAAAAATCGCTTCAGCCGCACGAATCGCTTTAAGGCTGCCTTTCGCCTTGTTGACCGTCTCCAAATATTCGCTCTCCGGAACAGAATCCCAAACGATTCCCGCTCCTGCTTGTACATACGCTTTGCCGTTCTTAAAAATAATGGTGCGGATCGTAATACAAGTATCCATTGTACCGCCAAAGCCCAAGTATCCAATAGCGCCTGCATATGCGCCGCGTGCTTCATTCTCCAGCTCCGCAATGATTTCCATCGCTCTTAATTTAGGTGCGCCAGATACAGTGCCTGCCGGTAAACAAGAGACAAATGCGTCAAAAAAGTCTTTATCCTTGTGCAGCTTGCCAGAAACGTTCGATACAATATGCATGACATGGGAGTAACGCTCAATTTCCATAAACGAATCACATGTTACCGAACCAAACTCCGATACGCGTCCGATGTCATTGCGGCCTAGATCAACCAGCATCAAATGCTCAGCGCGCTCTTTCTCGTCCGCAAGCAGTTCTACCTCGTAAGCCTTATCCTCTTCCGGCGTCTTGCCGCGCGGCCTTGTTCCCGCAATCGGTCTTGTCTCCACACGGTCGCCCGTTACTTTCACTAGCGCTTCCGGCGAAGCGCCGACAATAACTTCCTCGCCCATTTTCAAATAATACATATACGGTGAAGGATTCATCATGCGGAGCACCCGATATACATGCAATGGATCAACATCTGTATCAATGCTAAAGCGCTGTGACAATACGACTTGGAAAATGTCACCTGCTCGAATGTATTGCTTCGCTTTCTCAATGTTTCCGATGAATTGCTCCTTCGTCACATTGGATTGTACGTCACCTAGCTCGTAATCAACTTCAATTGAGCGCCCAGTCGTTACTGGAATGGTCACCGGCTGCTGCAAACGTTCTATGGTTGCTTCAATTTTGGCAACTGCCGCTGCATAGCTCTTCGCGATTTCCGCATCCGTAGAGCCTTCGGCGATATGAACATTTCCAACGATTTGCAGCTGCTGCTTAAAGTGGTCAAACACAATGATTTGATCACAAAACATAAACTGCATGTCATTCATATTCAAGTCGTCGATGCGGTGGGCAGGAAGCTTCTCATAATATTGCAGTAAGTCATAGCCGAAAAATCCGATTGCTCCGCCTGTAAAGGGAGGAAGCTCTGGCAGCGACGGACTGCGGAAGGAACGCAAATGAGCTTTTAGAAGCTCAATCGGCTTGTCATTAAGCACATGCTTCACGCCGTGATGCTCAAGCACCATCTCACCATTTTTACCGTAAAGCATCATGAACGGGTCCGTTCCTATAAACGAATAACGCGCCCATTTCGCTCCACCCTCGACACTCTCCAGCAGAAAAGCATGATCCTCTTTCGCAAAATGCTGGAATAGTCGAATTGGTGTTTCAGTGTCCGCCATCATATAGCGAACGATTGGAATTAAATTGTACTGACTGGCAAGACGGGTGACGTGCTGCAGCTCATTTGACATTCCGAACAACCTCCCTCAGTAGTGAAAATTCTATTATTAAAAACAAAAAAAGCTCCTGCCAGAGCAGGAGCGTTGGTTTAGATGATGACGGAAGTGTGTAAGCGGAAAAGACGCATGTGTAGATACGTTGAAGCAGCACTTTTACAATCCTGTGTGCCATTGCACATAAGATCGTTCAGCTTTTTCTCAAACTCGCGTATCTCTCATTGCCTAACTCTGCTTCTCTCAACTAATCTCGACTCATCTCTACTCAGCTCATAAAACTACTCTGCTACTCTCACTTACGTAACTAAATATACAACAACGTACAGCTATGCGTCAACAAAGGGATTTGTTCTTTATGAGCTAAAGTCAAAGCTTTATGCTTTTGATAAGTCCGGACGAAGCGCCTGCGCGCCGTTTAAATAAACGTGACGAATCTCCGCTTGCGTCTTGTCCGTGTTGATAAGAACCATTAATCTAATACAGCGCTCAAGACTGCCTTTAACCGGAACTTCAAGCGCGCACATAAGCGGAACAAGCTCCCAGCCCTTCATTTGGCGAATAGCTCTAGCAGGGAATGTCTCGTCCAGATCGCTGGTAACCGTCACGAACACGCTGCAAATATCGTCAGGCACGATCTCATTATCGGCCACGATTCCATTCAACATTTCAATCGTTGCATTCAAAATGGGCTGTTCTTCATTAGCATCTACAGTAATAGCACCACGAATTCCTCTAACACTCATTATTGTTGCACCTCCTGCTTTAATTGCTCTACGATCTCACGTACCCATTGGATGCGAACATCGGATTTCATTTCAACTGAACCTATTGCAGTTGGTACAACAAAAACCATCGTACCCTCAGCAAATTTCTTGTCATGCATCATTGCTTCCATAATTTTATCTACGTCCAAATGCTCAGGGAGCCGCACTGGCAGTCCTGCTTTCGCAAGAACGCGCTTCGTTATGGTATATACCTCTTCTGGAGCACCATATCGCATACCCAGCTTAGCCGAGCCTACCATCCCGATGGAAATGGCTTCCCCATGGAGCAGCTCCCCATATCCAGCTACCGCTTCTAGGGCATGGCCAATCGTATGACCCAGATTCAAGATCGCTCTCAAATCGTTTTCACGCTCATCCTTCGATACGACGGCCGCCTTCACGCTGCAGCCTTTATACAAAGCATAACCAAGTGCTTCCGCATCAAGAGCGCGCAGTTTCTCCGCATTCTCTTCACACCATGCGACAAAGGATTCATCCCAAATTAGTCCGTGCTTGATCACTTCCGACAAACCAGCGCTTACTTCTCTTGGAGGAAGGGTTTGCAGCGTGTTCAGATCATACAGGACAAGCTCAGGCTGATGAAAAGCACCGATAATATTTTTGGCAAACGGATGATTGACGGCAACTTTGCCGCCCACACTGCTGTCATGCGCCAATATTGTCGTTGGAACCTGTACGAATTTGATGCCTCTCATGTATGAAGCGGCAACAAATCCAGCAAGATCTCCAACAACACCGCCGCCAAGTGCAACGATAGCAGACTTGCGGTCGAGACCTTCCTCCAAAGCTTTAGCGACAAGCGTTTCGAGCATAGCTAGCGACTTTGAGCTTTCTCCAGCTGGAACAACGACGCTTGCCGTTTTAAAACCTGCGCCAGCAAGCTCTGACTCAAGCGTTTTCAAATGAATGTCAGCAATATTCGAGTCAGTAATGATGAGCAGCGGCGATTTTTGGCTAATGCCATGCTTAATAAAATAAGAGGATGCCTCCTTCAAGAGGCCTTCCCCGATATAGATAGGATAAGAGCGATCACCAAGTTCAACTGTAAGCTCGCGCATTTTTAATACCGCCCTAGCTGTTCAAGATAATTGTTCAAGTTGGTGCGAATTTCCTCAATGGAATCGCCGCCGAATTTTTCAAGGAATGCTTTGGCAACTTCCCATGCAACGACATGCTCCATCACGACGCTTGCCGCTGGCACAGCACAGCTGTCCGAGCGCTCTACTTGAGCCGTAAACGGTTCTTTAGTATCAATATCCACACTACGAAGCGGCTTGTAAAGCGTCGGAATTGGTTTCATTACACCGCGTACGACGATTTGCTCCCCGTTCGTCATGCCGCCCTCGAAGCCGCCGAGTCGATTCGTTGCACGATGATAGCCGCGCTCTTCCTCATACATAATCTCATCGTGCACTTGCGAGCCGCGAAGCTTGGCTGCTTCGAAGCCAATTCCAATCTCACAGCCTTTGAATGCATTGATCGATACGACCGCTTGCGCGATACGTCCATCGAGCTTGCGATCCCACTGCACGTGGCTGCCTAGACCAATTGGCACGCCTTCGATAATACATTCCACGATACCGCCAATCGAATCGCCTTCTGCTTTAATTTGATCGATATAATCAGTCATCTTTTGTTCGGTTTCTTTGTCAACGACACGAACCGAGGATTCCTCCGTCAAACGGATCAACTCATCCACGGATAGTTGATTAGCTGGTGCTTCGATTTCACCGATGCGAATAACTTGTCCAGCTACTTTAATCCCGAATTCCGCGAGGAATTGACGAGCTACCGCCCCTACAGCTACACGTGCAGCAGTTTCACGAGCACTAGAGCGCTCAAGCACATTGCGCAAATCCTTCAAATCATATTTAAGTCCGCCATTCAAATCCGCATGACCAGGACGCGGACGATGAACGCGGCGCTTCTCTTCATCGCTGCCTTCAATCGGTTCAATATTCATAACGGAAGTCCAGTGCTTCCAATCGTTGTTTGCAACGATCAGCGCAACAGGAGCACCAGTCGTTTTGCCGTGGCGTACGCCCCCAACGATGTTTGCTGTATCCTTCTCGATTTGCATCCGGCGTCCACGACCATGACCCTTCTGACGACGGTGCAGCTGGAAATTCAGTTCCTCAAAATCAATTTTCAAATTGCTTGGCAATCCTTCAATAATAGCGGTTAATTGGGGACCGTGTGTTTCCCCTGCGGTTAAATATCTTAAAGTCAACTAAAGCTCCTCCTCAAGTGTAAACGACTAACACAGTCCATTGACGGCACAAGCTCGTTTCGCGGTGAAATTTAAGCGATTTTATAAGTGCATCACTTATAAAATTATAAATTTTCAAAACAGCTTTCATGCGCCTGCTATGCTTTACAGCACTAAACATCTTTGCTCATTATAGTACACAGTTACAGGTTTGACAAGAATTTGGACACCTTGAAAGCCGCTGTAACCGTATAAAAAAAGGCTGGTGGAACTGTCATCTAAAATGACAAATCCGCCAGCCCGGGCAGCGTGCAGTTAATTTGCTGTTAACCGATCTTTCCTAAGTATCGCCGTGCCTTCACTCGTCAGCAATGGATCATCAACAAGTCTTGTCATTTGTCCACTGTCCACTCCGATAATTTGCGCACATTCCTGAATAGAAATAAAACCACGCCTATAGGCAGCTATAACCTTACGTTTATCCATCGGTTGCTTCATCCTCCAAGTTTATTACATACTAACTAGTATAGGAGAAGATGGAAAACGGTATACATGCCGCTTATACCCGGCGATAAAAGAATGTATCAGCGGTCTCAAATCCGTATTGCGCAGGGGAAAAAATTTGTTCCGTACTGCCTACAAACAGCAGTCCGCCCGGTTTAAGTGCATTAGAAAATTTATGATACAATAAGTGCTTTGCTTCTTCTGTAAAATAAATCATTACGTTTCGGCAAACAATTAAATCAAATGATCCATCAAACGTATCATGCAGCAAATTTTGCTGCTTGAATTGAATAAATTGCTTCAGGGAGTCTGAAATCAAATACGCTCCCTCTGACTGCTTAAAATATTTTTGCCGGCAAACCTGCGGAACATCGCGCAGCGATCGCTCTAAATAACTGCCTTCCATTGCCTTTTGCAGCACATTTGAATCGAGATCAGTTGCAAGAAGCGAGGATCGCTGCAAAGCACCGAGCTCCGATAAAATCATAGCGAGCGTGTAAGGCTCCTCGCCTGTTGAGCATGCCGCACTCCAAACCTTAAGACGATTAGAAGCAGCAAGCATCTCGGGGAAAAAGCGCTTTTGCAAAACTTCCCAGCGGGAAGGATTTCTCCAAAACTCAGAAACATTAATCGTCATACGGTCCAAAAACTCATTTAGCATCGTCCGATTTTGCTCAATCGCCTTCCAATACTCATCGAACGTTTGATAGCCATGCTTCATTCGTAATGTAGTCAGCCTGCGTTTCATTTGAGCTTCTTTGTACTGCGACAAATCAATGTCGGTCTTTTGCTTTATTCGGGCAATAAACTGTGCAAAATCACGATCTTCAAGCATAGGCTCCTCCATCGCTTGTGGGCGAAATATTAAATCCACCGTTGAATTGTATGCTCGTATTGCACCAGCTCCGCTGGCGTGAAGTAAATGCCGATCTCTTTTTCCGCATTAGCTGCCGAATCCGAGCCATGAATAAGATTAAAATTCGTATGTACAGCAAAATCAGAACGAATAGTGCCGGGATGAGCATCTAGTGCATCCGTTTTGCCAATAAGGGCACGCGTCAATGCAATGACATTGTCACCTTGCCATACCATCGCAAATACAGGACCTGACGTTATGAATTCGAGCAATGGCTCATAAAAAACTTTGCCTTTATGCTCCTCATAATGGCGCTCGGCAAGCTCATGGCTCAAAACCATAAACTTGGCTGCTGCAAGCTGCAATCCCTTTTTTTCAAATCTCGAAACGATTTCGCCAATTAATCCGCGCTGAACGCCATCAGGTTTAATCATCAGAAAAGTTCTTTCCATCCCCAACCATTCCTTTCTATTTTGCACGATTAATAATTACGTTTACCAAACAAAATCGCAATATCGCTCAAGTTCTTCTTCGCTGTGACGTTCGGCAATCCCTCTAATGCTTTGAGAGCTTTTTTAATATATCGGTTTGCAAGCTGATCTGCTTGATCTCCGCCATCGCTCTTGCGAATCATTTCGATGGCTCGTCCAGCATCTCGTTTCCCGCCTTGCTCCCTGATCAAAGCAATTTCCTTTAACAAAGAGTCGCGGGTTTTGGGGTCCTGCAAGGCAAGTAGAACCGGCAATGTAATATTTCCTTGGCGCATATCTGAGCCTGAAGGTTTGCCGATCTGTTTCTCTGTTCCATATAGATCAAGCAAATCATCACGGATCTGGAATGCCATACCCACATTATAACCATAGCGATATAAGCTATTTGCCGTTTTTCGGTCCGTTCCCGCGGCAACAGCGCCAAGCTGGCAGCTAATAGCAATTAATAAAGCAGTTTTGCGTCTAATCCGAAGCAAATAATGCCGTACCGATTGTTCTGTGTTGAAGAAATCACGAATTTGTTCCATTTCTCCGATACACATTTGTACAAGCGCATGCGACAAAATTTGATGTATCTGCGGATTTGGAAGCTGAGCTGCGATTGACAATGCTTTGCCATGAATGAAGTCGCCCGTATACATCGCTATTCGATTGTCCCACTTGGACTTTACGGTGAGCTGTCCACGACGTGTTTCCGCGTCGTCAATAACGTCATCATGTACAAGTGAAGCCATATGAATAAGCTCGAGAGGGACGGCGACGCGCTTCATTACATCAAGCTGATAATCGCCAAACTTGCCTGCCAGCAGGACAAACACCGGTCTTATCCGTTTACCGCCAGCTCTAAGCAAGTGCAAAGAAGCTTCGCCAAGCAGCACATGATCATCCGAAATGCTGCGCTCAAGCTCCTGCTCGATCTGATTTAGGTCGCCTTTCATCTTTGCATACAAATCTAGTAGTTTCATTCTTTCACCTATTGGGCAGATTGGTCTTCAAAAAAAGTAAGCTCCACGTCATTCGATAGCAACCCTAGCTGCTTAGAATAATTGAAATATAATTTAAGTCCTTCTTGCAGCTTGCTCCCAAAATCATATTGAAGCGAATGAAAGTACATCTCCCAGTAAGTTGATTCTCCTCCAAGCTGCATACAGGCCTGTTCAATTAGTGGACCAAGATGGCTCTTATTATACTGTTTGCTCGCATTTAACGCTTTATATACTGCACGAACGGCTTCTGGGGCTGCAAGAGCTGCTTCTTTACGTGCAGCAACAACAGCGTAAGTCATGCCAAGTCCCGTCCACTCATTCCATAATTGTCCTAAATCAATGACATGAAGGCCGTGGTTTTGCCAAGAAGCATGAATAGCAGGATCGCCAATGATGAGTGCAGCATCGGCTGTCTCCAGCATACTTTCCAGATTTGGTGCTGCAGTGACATACTCTGGGTTGCATTCAAAGTGCAATGTCATCAAAATTTTCAACAGATTAACTGAAGTTGCTGATGTTGTCGTTACTGAAATTCGCTCAGGACGTTTACGGCTGATCGGCTCTTTCAGAAATAAAAAGATCGAGTTGACCTTCCCTACCGAACCTACGGACAATTCTGGCAGCAGCACATAATCATCCGCGTTTAATCCGTAGGCAAATGATGATATAGCCGAAATATCCAATTCACCAGCTTGCAGAAGCCTATTTAATTCAGAAGGTACACGTTTAATGACCTCAAAGCTATCCCCATCCATTCGCTCCTCGAGCTGATGGAAAAGAGGCCATGCATTCGCGTAATCAATTCTTCCGATGGTGATCGGGCGATTCATGCCCATTCTGTTCATCTCCCCATCTTCTGTACAAATCATGTTCGATTGTCATATTATCAAGTACTTTACCAACTAAAAAGTCAATCATTTCATCCATCGTTTGCGGTTTGTAATAAAAAGCTGGCATAGCCGGTATGATCCTAACGCCAAGACGAGCCAGCGTCAGCATGTTTTCAAGGTGAATCGCATGAAGCGGCGTTTCTCTTGGAATAATAAGCAGCTTCCTGTTTTCCTTCAACATAACATCAGCGGCTCTAGTCATCAAATTATCGGAAATGCCGTGCGATATCGACGCAAGCGTCCCCATCGAGCACGGCACAATAACCATTCCTTGAACCCGGTAAGAGCCGCTTGCAATGCTTGCGCCAATATCCGCATTGGGATGAAAAACTAGTCTAGCTTCCGCGATAGCATCGCCAAAACGTTGTTCAAGAGCTGCTGAACGACGAGTCGTCTCCCAGCCCAGTTCTTCCTTTAGTACTCTCCAACCAGCTTCTGTTATGACGAGATGAACCTCGTATTTCATCTGAAGGAGAACTTCAATAAGCCTTATTCCATAAATTGAACCGCTTGCTCCTGTAATGCCTACTACCCATCGATTCGTCCAGTTGGTTTCGTTGCGGCCGTCTACCATTGGTGAATAACCAATAAATCAACGATAACAAACAGAAAAAGCACGACGCTTAATGTACCGTTCATTCCAAAAAAAGCAGTTTGGACGCGCGACAAATCGTGTGGCCGTACCATCCAATGTTGGTAGAACAGAAGCGAAATCGATATCAAAGTACCAAGCAAGTACATCCAGCTAAGGTCTGTCAGCCAAAACAATGCTATAAAGCCGATTGCCGTAACGACATGAAAGGACCGAGCAATCCAGATAGCCCCTTTAATACCGAACCGAGCCGGAATCGAATGCAAGCCAGCATTGCGGTCATACTCAAAATCCTGTGTTGCATAAATAATGTCAAATCCAGCAATCCATAAAGAAACGGTAATATATAATATCCAAGCAGCTAGATCAAATTGACCTGTTATGGCAACCCAGCCGCCAAGCGGCGAGAGTCCAATTGTTAATCCCAGCACAACATGGCATAACCATGTAAAGCGTTTTGTGTAAGAATAAAGAACAAGCAAAGCTACCGCGATTGGCATAAGTTTCATTGCGATTGGTGCCAAGTTCGCCGTTGCTACAAACAACAAAACGAAGGAAACAATGATAAATAACATGACTTCTGCTGATTTAAGCAAGCCAGCCGGAAGGGCTCTTTTTTCAGTACGCGGGTTGCGTAAATCGATAGCCTTATCTATCAGTCGATTCAAGCTCATAGCAGCGCTTCGAGCACCAAACATCGCAAGCGTTACCCAGCCGATCTCCCCCCATGAAGGAAGGCGCTGCTCCATCATTACTGCACCTAGAATCGCTCCCATAAAAGCAAAAGGCAAAGCAAACACAGTATGTTCAAACTTAATCATTTCCAAAATAATACGTAATTTGCGAATCATTGCTATTTCTTCTCCTTTGTCCCCATATGCAGCGCAGCTACTCCACCGGTCAGAGGATATGCCTTCACCTGATGAAGACCCGCTTCTTCAAACAGCTCAGCAAGCTGCTGTCGACCGGGAAACATTTTCAGTGATTCGGGCAGCCATTTGTATTCACTGAAGCTTTTGGCTACCACTTTGCCCATAACTGGCAATATACGTTCGAAATAAAGGTTGTACATCGATTTAAATGGCTGCCAGGTTGGTTTGGATACCTCTAAACATACAACTAAACCGCCTGGTTTAACAACGCGGTGCATCTCCTTCAGTACCTGTAAATAATCAGGAACATTGCGCAGACCAAATCCAATCGTAACATAGTCAAAGGAATTATCCTCAAACGGCAAGCTCATTGCATTTCCTTGGACTAATGTAATTTGCTTATTCAAGCCCATCTTGTTTACTTTGACAGCACCCACATCAAGCATGTTTTGGCTAAAATCAAGTCCTACGATTTGTCCAGTACCGCTCGCTTCTGCAAGAGCAACCGTCCAATCACAAGTGCCGCAGCAAAGGTCAAGTGCTGTTTGTCCTTTTGCAACGCTCATTTTTTTCATCGTAAACTTCCGCCATGCCTTATGTCTTCTAAAGCTGATCAGATCATTCATCAAATCATATTTTGGAGCAATCCTCTCAAATACGCCATGCACATGGCTCTTGGAGTTCGTATCCACCCTTGCAAGTCACCTCGTCTAATTGAGTGCAGGCGTGTAATCGGTTTTTTCGTTCAATAGATTATCGACGATAGTCGTCAATTCTCCGAGCAACTTGTCCGATTCCAGCTTGCCAGCCAAAACCTTCACTGAATCTGCTGAGACCTTCAGCTTCGCTATAAGCTGGCTGCGCACCTTATATTTTTCCACCAAACTGTTAATAAATGCAGGTTCAGACATACGCTGAGAGAGCTGCATGCGCTCATCTTCTGACCCCGCTTGCATGATATGCCAATAGGACCAGCTTTTATCGAACGTAGCTGGGTTCTCGCTGCGCTTGATTTCATCAACTATAACCTCGCACCGGCTAATGCCATCCAGGATCCCTGGCCAGACGCGAGAAAGCTCGCCCTCCAGCACCTCTGTGAAAATCTGGAACAACGTGCTTTTTAGCTGAACTGCAAGACCTAAATATTCTTCTGAGGTCATCTTAAGCTGCCTCATTCGAACGTAAAGATTAACTTTTAGTCTGTTGACCTCACTAACCGCGCTGCTGATTTTGGAAACCATCTCAATTTCGCCGGCTTGTGAGAGCAATTGATAAAAAGTTGCGCTAAAGTAGTCCCCTGCCAGCACCTTAAGCTGCCTTGAACGCATCTCCGGCTCAGAGCGCTGCTCTTGGTGTGTGTCGATTAAATCATGCGTATCCATTCCTAGCTGAACGAGAGATACGACGAGCGTGTAGAGCTCACTGTGGGTCTGTAGCGACGCTTGCTGGCTCAGGAAGGCGTGTAGCAAGCGAAGCCTTGCATTCGCTAAGTCAGGAAGAGACGTATGCTCCTCGATCATGTCATATTTCACATATTTTTGAGCTATTTCAGGTATACGGTATGTTCTCATTGGGGAAGCCTCCGAACAGAGAAGCGCAAATCGCCGCTCAATAATCTAAACTATTATAGCACAACTTAATCTAAAGAACATATGATTGAGCCTGCTTGTTCAACAAATTGCAATATACATCACCTTTATTGCTGCGAAATGGAGGAAGGCTTTACAGTAAATCCCGATACTGGTCCAAAACGTTTTTCCCAGGCCGATGTAAAGCTAACTCTTAGCCTCTTTCTCCATAGCTCATCATGCACAGGATCCGCTTGTGCAAGATGATC
The DNA here is from genome assembly GCF_052115145.1 of Paenibacillus sp. 2TAB26. Lineage (NCBI taxonomy): Bacteria > Bacillati > Bacillota > Bacilli > Caryophanales > Paenibacillaceae > Paenibacillus > Paenibacillus sp. 2TAB26. The sequence continues at coordinate 77,595 of NZ_JBFRGC010000024.1, read as the reverse complement.
CAGCTCCGTAATAAGCCAATCGTCGGTTTTCCGTACATCAACAGCAGCAAGCAGAGCATCGCCTTCCGATTGCGCCTCAATGATCCGAATCAGAATACGTTTCACATTCTCTAGCTGTATGAATGAGACACGAATAAGCTTCTCAACATCTGAGAACCAAATTGCCGGCCGCCCTTCAATGGTGCTTACCCGCATATCGATCGATAAAACGCCGTTATTCCATTCCGCCTTATTCAACCGCTCATGAAGCTGAGTTGCAATGAGCACATCTACCAAATTGTTATTGGAGAGCCTTACGACCGGCGTCGTGCGAAAAACAGCCACGTCGCCGCGATTTGCCGAATGCTGCCATCCTGCATGAGGAAGCCATGTAAATAATAATGTAGCTGCTATCGCAGTCACACAAGCTGTTAGAAGTGGTTTTCCGATGTTCACTCTGCACCTCCGAATATAAACTTATCACCTTAACCTTTAAATTCACTCGATCCGCATGAATATAAAGTCCCATCTCTCATTGTACGAGCGGTGCAGGATGATTATTCGGACTGCAGGCAGGCAAAAAAAAGCAGGCATAGCCTGCTTTGCACATTCGTTGTTACTGATCGGTTTCCATCGTACCGTATTTCGTCATCACGACCGCTTTACCTCGAATTTTTATAGCTGAAGTATGATCGGTAAATTGGCAAATTAAAATTTCGTTTTTATCCAACTTTTCCGTATGATGAAATTTTGTGTCAAGCCCGCGTGTTAATCCGATGACTTGAACGCCTTGATCTTTTGCCTTTACGACAATGTACTCGCCATGTGTAGGCTCCATCGTTATCCCTCCGCATCCGTAATTCCATACTATCCATGTGAATTATAGTGGATGTGTAACGTTTGTGCAATCCATTCTATCATGCAAATAAACAAATAACGCCCGAACGGTATCCCGTTCGAGCGAAATTAGGCCGAATTATAAGCAGTAACATCAAGCTTATATTCCGTGGCATATGGATGCTTGCTTCCAAACATCGGCGTCAATGCAGTTAAGCTGGAGTATGCTTAATTGGATACGAGGTCCTTGAGTGATTTTCCTGGTTTGAATGCAGGCGTTTTGCTTGCTGCGATCTCAATAGGATCTCCAGTTTGCGGATTGCGGCCTTTACGTGCTTGGCGCTCGCGAACTTCGAAATTACCAAACCCAACCAATTGGACTTTATCCCCGCTTTGCAGCGCATCGGATATCGCATCAAAAACAGCGTCAACTGCTTTCGTTGCATCTTTCTTCGAAAGATCAGTCAATTCAGCTACTTTTGTAATCAAATCTGTTTTGTTCATTGTTTCACCTCCTCCAAAGTGCATTATGTACTTTTTTTTGGTGTAAGCATATAAACTCTCATCTTATCCCTCTTATTAACGGAAAACTTCAAAAATATACCTTTTAACCGAACAAACCTATAGTAATACAGCCGTTTGCCAATTTCAAGTGCCAACCTACATTTCCTGCAAAACAAATAAAACCGCTCCCTTTACGGCAGCGGCTTATTCGTATACTAGTATCGATCAACTACAGAATGATAGCAATCAATCCGCCAGAGCCCTCGTTAATAATACGTCCGAGCGTTTCCTGCAGCTTGTAGCGGGCATTATCCGGCATCATTGCAATTTTGCCTTGAATGCCTTCTCTCACAATCGAATGCAGGGAACGACCGAATATATCAGACTCCCAAATCTTGATTGGATCATTCTCAAAGTCTTGCATTAAGTATCTTACAAGCTCTTCGCTTTGCTTCTCCGTGCCGATAATCGGAGCAAATTCCGATTCCACGTCGACGCGGATCATATGGATGGATGGTGCTGTTGCCTTCAGTCTAACCCCAAAGCGTGAACCTTGGCGGATTAACTCCGGCTCGTCGAGTGCCATTTCCGCAAGTGTCGGTGCTGCAATGCCGTATCCAGTTGTCTTGACCATTTCCAGCGCTTCTGCAAAACGGTCATATTCCCTCTTGGCATGAGAGAACTCCTGCATCAACTGAAGCAAGTGGTCTTTGCCGCGAATCTCAACGCCGACTACTTCCATCAAAATACGGTCATACAGCTCATCTGGCGCGTACAAGTCGATTTCTGCTACGCCCTGCCCCATATTCATGCCGCTTAATCCAGCTCTGGCGATGAAGTCATATTCCATGAACTGGGTTACTACTCGGTCCACATCGCGCAGCCGGCGAATATCTTTAACCGTATCGCGAACGGAGCTCTCATAGTTGCTGCGCAGCCAGTGCCGATCGTTAAGCACCATCACCCAGCTTGGTAAATTAACATTTACCTCATGGACTGGGAATTCATAGAGTACTTCCCGCAATACCGAGATGACTTCTTCCTCACCCATCGTAGCTACGCTAAGCGTCATTACTGGAATGTCATATTTAGCTTGCAGCTCGTTTCGCAGTTGCAGCGCCTCTTCACCCTTAGGGCGAGTGGAGTTAATGATGAGGACAAATGGCTTGCCGACTTCTTTCAGCTCGTTTATGACACGCTCTTCTGCTACAACATAGGAGCTGCGCGGAATTTCTGCGATAGAGCCGTCTGTCGTAACAACAACACCGAGTGTAGAATGCTCTTGGATTACTTTACGCGTCCCGATCTCAGCCGCTTCCTGGAATGGGATCGGCTCATCGAACCAAGGAGTTGTAATCATTCGTGGACCATTTTCATCCTCATAGCCCTTCGCGCCTTCAACCGCATATCCAACACAATCGACGAGTCTCATGTTTACCTCAAGTCCATCGGTAACCCTGAGCTGCACCGCTTGATTCGGAACAAATTTAGGCTCTGTTGTCATAATCGTCTTACCTGCGGCGCTTTGAGGAAGTTCGTCCACGGCTCTCGCACGGTCTGATTCGTTTGCAATGTTCGGAAGTACAACCGTCTCCATAAACCGTTTAATAAACGTTGATTTGCCCGTCCGGACAGCCCCGACAACCCCGAGGTAAATATCCCCGCCGGTTCTTTCGGCTATGTCCTTGAAAATATCTACTTTCTCCACTGAATATCCCCTCCCAATTGATTTTTCCGGTTCGCCGCCATCCACCGGTCAATAGGGCAGGCCAGCGACGCAACTCGTACATGCTTTTTGGACTAGTAACATCTTATGTGCAAGCTTTCCGATTATGACGATTCCTTCAATGAAATCTTTTTTTGTTCCTCTGCGGGGCTTCCCTTCCAAGATTGAGTTATATGAGAAAAAAAGCAAATCTATGACCCAAACAGCCAAAAAAACCTCTCCGAGACGATAGTCAAGGAGAGGTTTGGAACTAGCTTATTGAGGAATGTGCATGAAGTTAAGGCTTTACAGCTTGCGGCTCATTATTTACAAAGTGATAGACCGGAGCTTTGACAGGGACAAAGTCTGATCCATCGACGAGCAAAGTACGCAAATCAAAATCTGCCTCAAAATCATTTTTTCCAACCTTTTGTATGTATTGCATGATATCTATCCCATAATCGGAAAATACTACCCCATTCTCATCCACGATTGCTTGAATCGTTTGCCCTGAAAACACGCTTCGAATCGTTGGGGCTGTTTTGCTCATTGCTTTGTAATCGATTTGATAAAACCCTGGGTATGTTTGCTCGCCCTTTGGAAGGACACTGTTTGTTTGGATATAAGAAGTTACCCAGCTCTGAATATCATTAATTTTTTGAAATGCCAAAATATCAAGCAGCTTCACTCTAGGCTTACTCTCTTCATCAATAATAAGGTAGCTGTAATTGCCGCCTTTCTCAAAAGCAGAAGAAGGTATATCCGACATATAGCCTGTCCGATTTAGCACTCCAAAATCAATATAAAATTTCTCATACTTTGGTGTGTCAGCGGTACTGTTTTTCATGGGCAGCATGCCCGTTTCGGACTGATATTGATCAATTGCCGCCTGAACATTACGAACAGCTTCTTTCGGAGCAACTTGGTTTTGCTTCATTTGACTTTTCGGATACATGCAGCCCGATAAAGCAAATAGCAAAACAATTAAAGCAGAGAATGCTGCGAACTGGCGTATGTAACGGGGCAGCCTTCCCATAAATAATCCGTTCATTTTTTTGTAACCTCCTAAAGGTTTGCGAAGCAAACCTGCTTCGTAAGGATATGCTTAGGTTTGCGCAGCAAACCTGATTCGTAAGGATATGCTTAGGTTTGCGAAGCAAACCTACTTCGTCATTCAGCCTACCATAAATCATCGTTTTCCTCTGCTTGCCTTGCGAGCTGCCTTGCAACTGCCGCTCGCAGCGGATCTAATGGAATTTCCACATCCACTTTCCCAGCTACTCTAGCTTGGCATGATAAGCGTTCATGATTTCCGTCTAATCCAGACAGCTTGTTTCTCTCCACATCACCAATCGGCTGCAGCTGGCTTCCCGGCCTCACAGTGACCTTGCACATGAAGCAAGCAGCTTTGCCCCCGCAACGTGTGCGAATCGGTATATTCGCACGTCTGGCAGCGTCTAACAGCGTTGTGCCCGGCTTCACCTTAATGCTCTTGCCCGATGGCCAAAAAGTAACTACTCCATCCATGACAAGCCACCGGCCTTTCGATAAGACAACAGCTGATGAAGAGTACGCCTTGCCTCAGCGGTGAATGTATTGTTAGTTTCAATCGCAAGGAATGCACCCTCATGCTGAGCAGGTGCTTTTGCCATCGCTTGAACGATTAAATCAACGCGATCCATCCGATCTCGCAAGAAATTAAACCACAGCTCATGCGCAAGCGGAACGATCGCTACCGAATAATTAGCATCGTTTAACAGCACTTGCTCTGAGAAAGGCATCAGTAATTTATTAACCATCGTCTCATACTTACAGCCTTGAGCACTCACCTCGAACCCGCCGACGAGCTCTACCTGTATTCCTTGTATAATAAAATGGCTAAGCGTTGATCGATACATATCTGTCACGCTTAATGTTGGTTGATCCTGGGCAAAAGGCTCAAGAGCATCATAAATTTCTTCTACATTCTCTTCATCACAATAAATGTCCAAATCACGCGGATCGTTTGAAAGTTCAAGTCCTCGAAGCATTAGACTGGCGCTTCCGCCAATAATCCACTGCGCCTGACTTGATTCTGTCGCTTTTTTAACGGCAGCCAGCGCTTTATGAATGCGTTCATTTTCTGACATCGCTGGCACTTCCTTCATCAGTAGCTTATGCATTAAAAATAAGGCTTGTTGGCTGCTGCGATTTTCGCATCAGCACTTTTGACGATGGCCTGGCATCCGAGTCGGTAGCCTTCTTCAAACTCCTCCGGCTCAAGACGGTCCCACTCCTCGTCCGTAATGCCTTCAAGATGCTCCATGCCTTCGGTTACCAAGCAGCGGCACCGGGCACATGTTCCTCTCGCGCAAGAGAAGCTCCAATCAATCTCATGCTTAAGTGCATGATCAAGCAGCGACAAGCCTTCTTCTGCTTTTACAACAGCTGTTTTGGTTCTACCCTTTAATTCAATCATTGTATGTCAAAATCTCCCTTTTGTTAGTGAACGACCGTCCCCTATGTAATAAGCACTAAATAATGGATATAAGTCCGCATACAAAGCCAATGATTAGAACAATAAATGCAATTAACGAAAGAATAAATTTCACTGCGCCTTTCGTTTTCAAACGAGCAAACGTAATTAAAAGGGCCGCTATCGCCATCATTCCAATGCCGAATAGCGAAACCCACATTTTTGTCATAGCATCCATAGAAATTCCATTCTCCTAATCTATATCATAATGAATTCTCACCCATTATAACATCGCACAAAAAAAAGGACAAAAGCTGACAGAACACTTTTCCGAATAAAATATTCGGGGCGCTCCACGCTTTTGCCGCAATTTTTTATTTTTTTATCATCATTTTCATGATTGCTTCCATATTGCTGGCGCTCATGCCGCTGGCTTTGACAGCTCTTACGATATCATTAATCGTAGATTCCGTAACCTTGACCTTAGCCACTTCCGACACTTGCTTAATCAGCTTGCGAAGCTCAGCTTCGTCAGTCATCGTCTGTGCTGTAACTCCGCTGGCAAGCTTTTTGACTGAGCTCTCGGAAATTCCTTTGCCCGTCTTTTTATTGATCGAATTAAGAATGTCCTTGGAGAAATCCCTCGCCATACTCTACACCTCCAGCATGCGCATGTGTATTGCTCCATGCATCATATGAGAAGGCAAGAAGATTGGTGTAGGCGCTGGTCCTTAGCCTAACTCTTCGATCTCATGCGTCCGCAGCCTGCCCATCAAATGCTCAACGGCAGTCCTAGGCGCTTTGTTCGCAAACAATACCTCATATAACTGAAACGTAATCGGCATCTCAACATCGTACTCTTTGGCTAAACTGTAAGCCGCACGCGTCGTACGAACACCTTCTACGACCATTCCCATTCGAGTGAGCACATCATCTAGAGGCGTGCCATCTGCAAGCATGTAGCCAGCACGCCAATTTCGACTGTGCTTGCTTGTGCAAGTAACGACAAGATCGCCTACGCCAGCTAATCCAGCAAAAGTGAGCGGATTCGCTCCCATTGCCGTTCCAAGCCTGCTGATCTCCGCTAGGCCCCGAGTTAATAAAGCAGCCTTGGCATTGTCGCCAAACTGAAGCCCATCCGTCAAGCCTGCACCTAATGCAATAATGTTTTTGATGGCTCCAGCCACTTCCACACCTACGACATCCGGATTTGTATACACTCGGAAATGCGTATTCATGAGCGCATCCTGTGCTTGCTCAGCTGCTTTCAAATCAGTTGAAGCAACAACTACTGTAGTAGGCTGCTTCAAAATAACCTCTTCAGCATGGCTTGGTCCTGATAAAACAACAAGCTGTTCCATCGGACGACCTAGTTCTTCCGAAAGTACAGTCGTCATCCGCTTCAAAGTATCCGTTTCAAAGCCCTTTGTTGCATGAACAACAAGTGTCTTATCCGATAGAAACGGTGCCGCTTGCTTAGCTACCTCGCGCATTGCACCAGAAGGCGCAACGAACAAAGCAAGCTCAGCATCCTGCAGTGCATCCTTTAAATCCGTAGTTGCATGGATTAGCTCAGGAAGCTGTACACCAGGCAAAAACTTGCTATTCTCATGGCTGAGGTTAATGTTCTCCGCTTGTTCCGTACTGCGTGTCCATAGCTTTACATGATAGCCATTTCTCGCGAGTACAGAAGCAAGAGCAGTGCCCCAACTTCCAGCAACCAGCACTGCCGCATTTTTCATTGTTGATGAATCCTGCTTTGTCATGCGACGCTCACTACCCTTTCTTTGCACCTAACTTGTTTTCTGTTCCTTGAAACAGCTTTACAATATTCGACCGATGGCGTACGAATGCAAAAATACATATCAGAAGACTTGCACAAAGTAAAGGAACCGAATAATAGAACAAAGTAATAAATAATGGCGTTAAAGCAGCAAACAATAATGAGCCAAGTGATACGTATCTGGTCAAAGCAATTGTCGCAATGGCAATGGCTCCTGCACAAAGTGCAGGCACGAAAGCAAGGGTCGCAATGACACCAACAGTCGTTGCAATGCCTTTGCCTCCTTTAAAGCGGAACCAAATCGGCCAGTTATGGCCTATGATTGCGGCTAATCCGCACAAAACTGGAATCCAGTCGTTTTCACTAAGAGCGCGGCCAATAAATACAGCTGCTACCCCTTTGCCGATATCGAGTAAAAACACCAGTAAGCCCGGCCCTTTGCCGAGCACCCTGAGTGTATTCGTAGCACCAGCGTTTCCGCTGCCGTGCTGACGTATATCGATACCTTTCACCCATTTGGCAATAACGATGCTAAATGAAATTGAGCCTAACAAATAGCTTAAAGCAACCGCGATTACTCCGTATAACAAGCTACTTCTCCCCTAATCTTCTTCGGACTTACGACGCGAGAATATGCGTATAGGAGTCCCTTCAAAATTAAATGCAGCACGAATTTTATTTTCCAAATAGCGCTCATACGAGAAATGCATAATTTCCGGATCATTGACAAAAACAACAATCGTCGGAGGTTTGATCGCTACTTGCGTAACATAGTTGATGCGTAGACGCTTGCCTTTGTCGGATGGCGGCGGATTAATCGCTACTGCATCCGAAACGACATCATTAAGAAGATGAGTCTGAATACGCATTGCATGCTGTTCAGAAACATGCTTCACAACAGGCAACAGCTTATGCAAACGCGTTTTGGTTAATGCTGATAAATAAACGATCGGTGCATAAGACATGAACAAGAAATGATCACGAATATTTTGCGAGAAGTTTTGCATGGTTTTCTCATCTTTTTCGATGACATCCCACTTGTTCACAACAAATATCGATGCTTTTCCTGCTTCATGAGCATAACCAGCAATATGCTTGTCCTGCTCGATGATGCCTTCTTCACCGTTAATCAGCACTAGAACAACATCTGCTCGTTCAATCGCTTTCATCGCACGCATTACGCTGTACTTCTCTGTAGACTCATACACTTTGCCGCGTTTACGCATGCCGGCTGTATCAATGAGCACATAACGCTGCCCATCACGCTCGAAAGGTGTATCAATGGCGTCACGAGTCGTACCCGCTACATTGCTTACAATTACACGGTCTTCGCCAAGCAGTGCATTCACTAGAGATGATTTCCCAACGTTAGGACGGCCGATTAATGCAACACGGATGACATCCTCATCGTAGCCATCATCGGTTAGATCCGGAAGCAAAGCGACAGCAGCATCAAGCAAATCACCGATACCTAGTCCATGCGAGCCGGAAATTGCGATTGGTTCACCAAAGCCAAGTCCATAAAACTCATAAACTTCATCCATGCGGCCATGATTATCAACTTTATTAACTGCAAGCACAACGGGCTTGCCCGAACGGAATAGCATTTGAGCAACTTCGTCATCCGCATGCGTCAAGCCAGTTTTCGCATCCGCCATAAAGATAATTACATCTGCTTCTTCAATTGCGAGTTCAGCCTGCATACGCACAGATTTCATAATTTCATCTTCGCCATCGATTTCAATACCGCCAGTATCAATAATGCTGAACGGTTTTCCATTCCATTCTCCGGTGCCATAAAGCCTGTCACGAGTGACGCCCGGTTTATCCTCAACAATTGCTAGACGGTCGCCGATGACCCGATTAAAAATCGTGGATTTCCCCACATTCGGACGACCGACAATAGCGATAACGGGTCTTGCCATGTTTGTTTTCCACTCCTTCAAAAATACTCACGCTATCCATCATAGCAAAAAAGTGCGTTCTTGGCTAACTTTTCATATTATCGGTGATTGACCAGTATGATTGTACCGTTCTTTAAATCATGCGCACTCGCATCCAAAATCTTCTCGAGCAGAAACGAGGTTTCTTCCAATTTATCTACATTTTCTGCAATAAAAATCGGCGCTCCGCCACTAACCGCATCTGCATGAATGGATACCACAGCTAAGATTTCAGCCATTTTCCTCTGCCCCTTTCTTGTTCACAGACGCTTCTGTCGGCATGCGAACAGCAGATTCCAAAATCGGCACTCGCATGATAACTGCTTTCCCTTTATCTGCATCCAACTCCTGTGGCAAAATAAATACAGCCAAACGTCCATCCTTCATATCCAGCTTCGCCATAGGTATTAAAGCAGGCTCTCCATCATCGCGATATACCCCTAAAATCGTAGCCAAATCGTAAAGAATAGCTTGCCGTTGACCAAGATTGCTTAAAGTAACTTTTCCATTTGAGTTGAAGGGAGTCAAAATAAACCCCATGCCACGCGCTGCAATGATTTCTTGGTTGCTCTTCAAACCTACGTTCATAATATAAACGTTATCAACAAACAAATCCGGGCCATCCACTCGAACCTGCGCGGCTTGCACCTCAGCAATATGGGAGACAGCTTTGCCTGATTTCAGCTTCTCAACGACTATGAGCGAGATAACCCCCGCTATCATCCCTACCCATATATTTACTAATATCCCAAATAGACTTGTAAGCAATGCCGTCATAATAACTAAGTAATTTCGCCCTTCAAAGACCATGGCGATTCCTTCAATATATGTCGAACCGCGTCCTACCAGCTCCATGCTGTCGATTTTCGTCAACGTTTCGCGTTCCATTTTTCGCACATCTCTAAATTGCTGAGCAGCTAATGTAAGGAAAGTAATTGCCGTGTAATCTTTGTTAAACAGCGCCGGCACAGCAACAGCTCCTAATGCCGCTGCAATTACGCCTAATGATATGTGGATGATTCGACCATGAGGATAAGTTGGATACTGGCGATAATCCGTCCTAAGCATGAGCAAGCGAGAGATAAGCCCAAAAGCAATCCCAAGGAGGACACCGACCAAATATTTGTTTTCAACGAGAAAATGCTGCATTAGGATGGACGTCCTCCCTTTATATGCCAAAGTATTACGCTAAGCTTGGAAAACACGAATCGAACCGATTTTAGCAGCAAACTGCAAGTCATAGCTGTAGCCAGCGCAATCCAAAAACTGTCCCACCAAGCTAAATTGCCAATATGAGCGGTGTGTGCTCCAAATTGAAGGGCTGTGTTTAACGTTTCGCCAAGTACCGCTCCCCAGACAATCATCCCAAATTGATGTTTTACATGCGAGGTAAACGCGCCGCAAAAAATTCCACAAAGCAAAGGAGCATCCCAGCTCGGATCAATCCAATGAAAAACGGGATCAAAGCTATACATTTTGCGGATGAACCCCCATATGACAGCAATCATTATTGTGCACAATATTAGGTACCCTAGATAACTCCAATCCTCAGCTTTCTTAAATGCGAGTATGCCTAACAGCAATAGAAGACAAACACTCATATGGAGCTCGACCTGAATATGGCCTTGTAACGGCTTCCACCAAAATGAAACACCCATCAGTGCGATTAACGCAATGCTAAGAAGCGACAACATACGACGGCTAATATCGGGAGCTATAAACGGCTTCCAGCCTGTCGTAATAAGAATAAACATAATAATCATAATCCAAATCGACATATATCCGGGATTCAACGTTATCTCACCTCTTGTACCCCCTATTATGCACCAAAAAAAAGGAGCTATTCCTGCGAGTTTTCGCAGAAATAGCTCCTTTTTGTAAATGTAAGAAAGTATATCATTTGCTTCTACTTATCTTACATTTCTCCGTCAAAGCTGCCTCAGCATCCAGAGGACGCTGAAGGCGTTTTTGATTGATATAAAAAGATATTATTTAAGGTTTTTAAGCTTGTCGCCGAAACGCTCTGCAAGTGAGTAGCTCATGCTCTCATTGCTCAAGCTTACATTCGGGTTATCGATTTTCTCGATTTTTGGTGAACGTGGTGCACGATCAGGTCTAGCGCTAGGAGCTGGTTGCTCAGGCGCTTCTTCTGTTTCTTTGATGCTTAGGCTAACGCGTTTTTCAGCTGGGTTAAAGTCAAGAACTTTCGCTTGAACTTCTTGGCCTTCTTGAAGAACTTCGTTAGGTGTAGCAATGTGACGGTGTGCGATTTGCGAGATGTGAACAAGACCTTCAACGCCTGGAGCGATTTCAACGAAAGCGCCGAATGGAACTAGGCGGCGAACAGTACCTGTTACGATATCGCCAATTGCAAATTGACCACCAGCAGAATCCCAAGGACCTGGTTGAGCAGCTTTCAAGCTAAGGCTGATTTTTCCAGCAGCTGGATCAACTTTAAGTACTTTAACGCGTACCGCTTGACCTTCAGAAACAACATCCTTCGGATGTGCAACATGCTGCCATGACAACTCGGATACGTGAACTAGGCCGTCAATGCCACCGATATCAACAAAAGCGCCGAATGGTGTAAGACGTTGAACCGTACCATCAAGTTCTTGACCTACTTCAAGCGCAGCAATAACTTGCTTTTTGCTTGATTCGAATTCAGCGTCAAGTACTTCTTTTTGAGACAAGATCACTTTGTTGTTCTCACGATCGATTTCTTTGATCTTAACGCGAAGCGTGCGACCTTTGTAACCTGCGAAATCTTCAACGAAATGACGCTCAACCATCGATGCTGGAATAAATCCGCGAACGCCTACGTCAGCAACAAGGCCGCCTTTTACAACGTCAGCAACAGCAACTTCAAATACTTCGCCGCTCTCAAAACGTTTTTCAAGAACATCCCATGCTTTTTCGCCGTCAACTTGACGTTTTGAAAGAACAAGCTTTTCTTTCTCGTCGTCGATGCTTACAACTTTAAGCTCAACCTCTTGACCGATTTGAACAGCATCCGCTGCGTTTTCAATCTGCACTGCAGAAAGCTCACGAACCGGAATAACACCGTCATATTTATATCCAAGGCTTACATAAGCTTGGTTATCTTCGATTTTGACGATCGTACCTTTAACGGAATCGCCTTTTTTCAAAGACACGAAATTATCCAAAGCGTCTTGGCTTACTTCTTCCGCCACGGATTCTTGCACATTAGTTTCTTCTGACATTGAAATAACCTCCTCAGTTCTAACCCCAACTTTATTTAAATCCGCAAGCGCCTAGAGCGAAAGCAGCATTTAAAACATAAATTAACGATTGTTTGCAGCTAACTCGCGAATGCGAGCCATAATGGCGTCTGTTACTTGCTCAAGCATATCAGGCGATGATTCTTCAATAATTGCAGTAAGATCAATAGGCTTGCCGTAACAAACGATTATTTTGCTGAATGGTCTATATTTACCGACAATGGCAACAGGAACGACTGCTGCGCCACTGCGAACAGCAATCATGGCTGCACCCTTCTTGGCTGCTCCAGATTGATTGTTGCGAGAGCCCTCCGGGAAAATACCCATAACATTGCCTTCTTTCAGCAACGTGATCGCAGACTTGATAGCGTCCTTGCTCACACCGCCGCGTTTGACTGGAAACGCGCCAAACGAACGAATAAGAGGCCCAAATACGGGAACTTTAAATAATTCCTCTTTCGCCATAAAATAAACCTTGCGTTTCACCTTGACTCCAACCGTAGGCGGATCAAAGTTACTCAAATGATTCGAAGCGAGGACAACTGGTCCGTCGGCTGGAATATTTTCCGTGCCTCTAGCTTCTAATCGAAATAACACCGTGTAAATAACACGCAGGAGAAACCTGAAAATAAGATATGACATAGTTTACTTCGCCTCCGCCAATTTGGTTCGGCTTAATTTCACAATTGCATGAATTACTTCATCAATTGTCATGGCGGTGCTGTCGAGTACAATAGCATCCTCCGCACATATGAGCGGTGAGATGTCACGTTGCTCGTCCAAACGATCACGTTCTGCGATCTCCGCTTCCAATTGGGCAAGCGAAATGGTTTGAGTGTCCACTATTTCACGGTAACGGCGAAGTGCCCGTTCCTTAACGGATGCAGTCAGAAAAATTTTCAGTTCCGCATTTGGTAGCACATGTGAACCAATATCACGGCCATCCATTACGACGCCTTTACGCTCTGCAAGCTTGCGCTGCAAGTCGCCAAGAACTTCACGTACCGTTTCATTCGCAGCAATATGAGACACTTGAAGCGTCACTTCGCGCGAGCGAATCAATGCGGTTACATTTTCACCATTCACAAATACCGACTGGCCTTGTTCACCAGGCTCAAGCTCAATCTCTAATGCTTTTACTAGTTCAGCAAGTTTGGCTGTCTGGTCCACCTTTACTTCTGCTCGCTGGGCGCTTAGTGTTACTGCGCGATACATAGAGCCTGTATCGATATACACATAGCCAAGCTGCTCGGCGACTTTCCGTGCAACCGTGCTCTTGCCCGCGCCTGCCGGCCCGTCAATTGCAATGTTCATACGGTCGCTGTCACCTTCGTGATGCACCACCTAAGGTCAACCCCCTTTTAGTAGAGACGGCTGGCCGAATGCATGTAAGAATGCGACGCAAACCTCTCAAGAAAAAAGCAGGCTTTGCCTGCGAACGTGAAAATTATACCACACTATATACGCAGATGCAAAAGCTGAGCGTCAGTTCATATGGGTTCCTTCCCACTGATCCACACCCGTCAGCCAATATCTAACCGTATCATTTTGCAATGCTGCTTGTGAGCATACGAGTAAAATAACGAGCGTAATGATGATTTTCTTCAATACGCTGCTTACTTCATCCGTTAGTTTAATCATTTTTTTGCGATTTGTTTTTTTATGTAACAGATTTCGTGTCATATGGACAACCCCTTCCTCTTTCTGGGTAGTTTTCCATATTAAACGAATGTTATTCAGCGATTGCGATATTCCAGCTGCTTCTCAAAGCAGTACCTAATAACCTTTTGCCGCTCTGAATCATTGATGCTCACATATTTAATCATAGCCTGCTTCCTTCCGGATTCAAGCTGGACAACTCTTACGACTTCCCCACGGAAAAAAGCATGTTCAATGGTCCCGTTCTTAAATGGAACTAGCAACCAGCACTCTAGTACTTGTTCAGGTGCGATCTGCCATTTCCCATCACAAATAAAGGAGATTCCGCCACCGCCAACATCATCGGTTTCACATACAAACCGGATGTTGCTTGACATCTTAACTGCAATCTCAAGTTCAGCTGATACGCGCAAGAAGCTCCGTCTTTGAACTTTAGTAATGCGATCCAGTTCAGGCCTGCGAATTTTTATGAGTTTAACAACGCCATCCTCTTTGAATCCAAGGACATGTGAATCGAAATAATTTTTTATGCCATCCTCTGATACAAAATAAACAGAAAGCTCATCTCCTAAAAAAAGGCGCTTGTACCTTCCTGATTTCTCGCTGATTGGAACTTCTATTAGTAAGCCGTCCTCTTGCTCATCGGCAATACGGGACTTGTATTCAATCGCTGCTTCCTCTTCGTCTGACGATGCGATCTGATAGTAAAGCATTTGGTTCACTTTTGGCAACAAATTGACTCCCCCCATTTACATGTCATTATAACACGTCGATTTGAGGGGAGCCATATCGTTATTTGTCAGAAGCTGCCTTAGAATCTGCATGAGACATTTCCTCAATCGATTCTTCCGTGCCGGTTTCTGCATTGATATATACGCGATAAATCGAACCGTTCATATTACCCGTATACTCATAGCAAAGAGCCTCTTTGCCTAAATCGTTGAAGATGATCGCCATTTGCTCGGTTTGCACATTCATCTCCGGATTTAGCGCTTTCCTTGCCTCAGCTTTTGTAATCGTTGGACTAGGTATCTTGCGAGTGTGATGTTGATACACGTAATCATTTGCTTGCAAGCCTACCGTCTGACCTTTATCAAGAGCAACCTTCAAGGTCAATTTATCAGGGTAAATAAGAACCCCGTTCTGCGTACCTACATAAGTAAATGCACCTGTGTTTTCATACTTGTCGTAGCTAATAGCTTTCATATCCTTAAATCCGTGTTTCTTTAAGAAGGAATCAGCCGATGCTTTTGCCTCTTCAAAAGTCACTTTCGCTTCTCCAATATCACGAGAATTCAAAAAGTAGAGAAGCTGGCCGCCTTTTTCCGTAAAATCCATTTGAAGCGTACTGTCCTTGCCTTCTTTCACCGTCGCTGAGAACGAAGCATATTCAGTTCCTTTCGCATTTTCAACAACACGGATGTCAGCATTAGGAACATCAGTAAACTTAGCCGCTTCTTTTTTAATTTCTTCAGCGGTCACCATGTTTCCGCCAAGCATTTTAATCGTACGCTTCTGATACATGCTGCTAACGGAAGGGCCCCAATTGATTTCTGGATATTCACTTACCTTCTTGTCTACCGATCTAAAGCCGTCAATGATAATGTTGGGGTCACTTGCGTTTTTGGCAGCTGCGATTTCAGCGTCCATCCAGCGCAGACGGTTGTTCAGCACATCCTTCTGCATCTTTGACAAATCCTTCGATATTTCCTGTGAATTCGTATAGAGCGTCTTAAGCGTCTTGAATTCATCAGGCGAAAGCGGCTGCTTCGTCAAGTCGCGAACAGATGTCTTGTATGCAAAGTTTGCAATGCGCGACAGGAAGTCTTCTGCTTCATTGAAAGGAAGCATTGATACAGGAAGCTGGTTGATCTCATTTTGCGCTTGGCTAGTTAAACGCCATACATTGACAAGCCCTTTGCGATGAAAGGCTTGTGAGGTGGAGTTAACAGCTAGCGTGTTGCCTAATTGCTGATGCAGCTGCTCAACATGGTTAGTCAAATCGTGGAACGCTCGTTGATATTGGTTTTCAGCCTTTATCAAAACTGCGTTTTTCTCTTGTTGCTCTTGATAACCCCAGTAGGCAGCGCCGATAAACAGCACTGTCATAATGGGAAATAGAATTGAACTGAGTCGACGGTACATAATACAAAAGCTCCTTTCTTGTGCAAAACCTGGTTTTAGTTTGGTTTGCCCAAGGGAGCTTTATGCATCCATCTATTTATTTGTCATTACTGCATGTATTTCCCTAAAAAACGCTATGCTCTTCAATTTCCAGATCATTTGCATTGTTGCAAATGCATTGCTTAAAGCCAGTATCAATCGAATCTTTTTCTCTTCGTCCGCGAAGCACAAATTTTTCTCCGCATAGATTGCATCTAATCGTTACCTTTATTCTTGCAGCCTCCATAAGCCCCTCCTCAGCCATTATTCGAACGCCATCATTTCAGGCATTACAATATAATGTAAGTATGGACGGATCGACTACAGTTTAATCTCATCTTCACGGACCATAAATCGAAAGGGCGACCGTGCATTCGCATGACTCATTTTGCGCAAGCCCCATATCCAAAGCACGATCATAAACGGAATAATAAAATACATCCAATTTGTGCGCAACGTAATCATGATCCAATCGTAAGTACCATGTAGAAGCACTGGCAGCAAAAGTGAAATGCCTAAGAAATAGACGGTTTTGTTTTTTGGAGCAAACTTCGCTTTCCCTAAATAATAGCCCATCATTATACCGAACAAGGCATGGCCAGAAACGGGAAGCAGCGCCCTCACGAGAAGCGTGCCGAACGTAGCAGGCGAGTAAATGGCATACAAGACATTTTCTAAGGTTGCGAAGCCGAGCGAAATGGCTGATGCATAAACGATTCCGTCATAAGGCTCGTCAAATTCGGTATGGTTGTAAATGACATGATACAGTACGAACCATTTTACGAACTCTTCTACGCCTGCGGATTCGCCAAAGGCAAATATGAGCGAGTGATCGCCAAGCCAAAGCTGAAGTCCCCGCTGAATAACCATGATCGGTACAACGACAAGAATGCCTAGCACAAACATTCTCGCTACCATGTGGATAGGCTCCGCTTCATAACGATCTCTCAAATATAAATAAGTAAGCAGCGAAACGCCTGGCGCAACAGCCGCAGTCAAAACGGAAAACAACAGCATTCTTCCCCTACTTTCTTACACCCAGCCACGATAGCGTACAGCTTCAGCCATTTTGCGTACACCGGCCATATAAGCTGCAAGACGCATATCGACCTTACGGGTGCGGTGTATTTCATACACTTGGTTGAAGCCCCTTATCATCATAAGCTTCAGCTTATCATCCACTTCTTGTTCATCCCAATAATAGCCTTGATTATTTTGCACCCATTCAAAATAGGACACGATGACGCCACCGCTGCTCGCGAGCACATCCGGAATAAGCAAAATGCCTTTGTCCGACAGGATTCGCGTAGCTTCCAGCGTCGTTGGGCCATTCGCTGCTTCTACTACGATGGTTGCTTTAATGAGATGGGCGTTTTGTTCCGTTATTTGATTCTCGATTGCCGCAGGCACAAGCACATCACAATCGAGCTCGAGCAGCTCAGCATTCGTTATTGTGTTCGTAAACAAGTTCGTTACATTGCCAAAGGAATCTCGACGATCGAGCAAATATTCGATATCGAGTCCTTCTTTATTATACAACGCCGCGTTCACATCGGAAATACCTATCACTCGCGCACCGGCCTCATGCATGAATTTGGCAAGATAACTTCCAGCATTACCAAAGCCTTGAATGACGATTCGCGCATCCTTTATGTCTATATTTTTCATGTTCAAAGCCTCATGGATCATCATAACGACCCCTCTGGCTGTAGCTGTCTCTCTTCCTTTGGACCCGCCAAGCACAAGCGGCTTCCCTGTTATAAAGCCTGGAGAATCAAATTCACGAATGCGGCTATACTCGTCCATCATCCAAGCCATGATCTGTGAATTAGTCATCACATCAGGCGCAGGAATATCTTTGCTTGGTCCTACGATTTGGCTGATGGCCCGCACATACCCTCGGCTTAAATTCTCAATTTCTCGGAAAGACATCGTTCTTGGATCGCAAATAACGCCGCCTTTACCACCGCCATAGGGCAGATCAGCAATTCCACATTTTAGACTCATCCAAATGGACAAAGCCTTAACCTCGTTTTCCGTGACGGCTGGATGAAAACGCACACCGCCTTTTGTAGGTCCTACCGCATCATTATGCTGTGCTCGATACCCCGTAAACACTTTTGTTTTGCCATCATCCATCCGAACTGGAATACGGACGGTCAGAAGCCTCATGGGCTCCTTCAATAAATCAATCATATCCTGATCATAGCCAAGCCTGCGCAGCGCTTCTTCAATAACAATCTGAGTAGAATGCAACACATCGTTTGCTTCTTTATCACTCATTCCATTCACCGCCTTTGTCTACATCTAATATGAGCGCCTTTTCCTTCGTATATTCCATTATTATGTCATGCTACATGCAAGAAGAGCATCGTACAGACAAAATCAGCCTGCAGATGCTCTATCCGTGTACATTTGATTAAAAACTAAAATGATTACATATTTCCCTTACCGCTGTTTCGGGTATAATCACTTTTCCGTACTCTTCCAGCATGGCATAGGTTACCGATGTTGCTTCACCATACTCAGCGAGCAATGCAATAACAGCGTTATGCCTGGAAGCCTCGATAAGAGCAGGTTCCAGCGCTAATATATATTTGCCATGATAGGAGTACAATCGTCCGTCTTCCGTAAGCGTAGAGCTTAGCAATTGCTTGCAAACCGATATGACATCCTCAAAATCGCGGAAAGAGTACATCACAATATCRCTTTGCTCAAGCGTCACTTCCATCTCGTATATTTCGTCTTCCGTGTCGTCATCTTCAGTTGGCCTATCGCCTGCATGACTGTTCATTTTGCCACGGGTGACAATCACTACCATACCTTGAGCGGGGAGGGCAAACACTTCGACCGCTAATGGGCCGCTGGCATCGAATCCAAGTTCACTATATGCTTGATCCATCATTTCACTGAATAGTTCGTGTACTTTTGGAATTTCGCGCCACATGTCGTCCTTCTGGATCCCCCGTTCCAGCAGGTCGTCGAACGTCAGGAAAATCCGAATCTTATCCTGGCTCAGTCGTTCGATTTTCATGACAGGATCCTCCTCTGCAGCATCTGTTGTAATAGCGTATGAATTTCTAAGTAAGATGTGATCAAATTGACCAAATCATGCTATGTAACTACTTTATCATGTCTTTTCACTGATTGCACTAATAATGAACGAAAAAAAGAATCGTTTGATCGCATCGCATTTCTGCTTTGCGTCCCTACGATTCTGCATGCTTGCTGCTTTACTTAGTGGGAAAAGGCTGACGATTCCGCTTTGATCTTGTCCGCTTCCTTCTTCAATGAGGGATCGCTGTTTACGATAGCCTCAATTTGTCCCCAAGCGGCTTCGGATTTTACGGCGGTATCGTCTGAATGCTTTGGGGAAAGCGCAGACGCATTTTCCTTCACAGATTTACTCATCATTTTCGCAACAGAATTGCGTGCAACATTGGAACAAACGTCAGAAAACGCATGTGCTGCCCATGATACTGCTCCAGGCTTTCTGCGCGAGATATATACCGTTGCTGCTGCGCCAATTATTCCACCGACTAAAAAGCCACTTAACCTCATGATCTCGAACACCTCTTTCCTAATTCATCTTGCGTATTCAGTTGTTAGTTTGACCGACAAGCAGAAGCGCCATTCCATATAAAATAAGGAAATCATCCTTATCCTTCTATTAGGCAAATATGATACAATGATGTCGTTTCAGCAGCATTTACATCAAAATTATGGAGGGCAAGCATCATGAAGCGTAACCTGCCTATAATCATTCTGCTTCTCGGGTCGCTTCTAACGGCCTGCAGTGCGCAGCAGCAAAACGAGAGCCTGCAGTCTTCAACTGAAGCCACTGAGATAGCAGCCGTACCCGAGACTTCACAAAGCTCAAACAATGCAATAAACGATGATACAGTCGTAACGAGTGAGGAACCTACGCCAACCGCTTCGAGTGAGCAGGAAACCAGCATAACAGCACTATATCGAATGAGCGAAGCCTATCGCTTCGTACCGATTGAGGAGAGTACATCAAGCAAGGTTGTTTTGCTTACTTTCGATGATGGGCCAAAAGACGAAACCGTCTTAACCAGCATGCTCGATACCCTTGATAAACATAAGGCGAAAGCGATTTTTTTCGTAAATGGTTATCGGGTGAAAAAAAATCCCAATTTATTGAAGCTCATTGATGAACGCGGACAAACAATCGGCAACCACTCTTGGGATCATAACGATTTGAAAAAAGAAGCTAAAGAAGTCGTTGAACAGCAAATCGGCGATGTTCAAACAGATGTCGAAGCTTTAATAGATAAAAAACCATTGTTTTTCCGCCCTCCGTACGGCTCTGGCGGTGATACGGTCAAGGAAATTGCAAAAAACCACGGCATGCTTTACATGACGTGGTCAAATGGTTCCCTTGATTGGGATAAAACGGCCAAAAACAAGCCTGAGGTTGTCATTAAAAATGTGTTAGAGCAGCTGCATCCCGGCGCCAACATACTTATGCATGAGCTGCAGTGGACTGCCGATGCTCTTGATGAGTTGCTCACCTCACTTGAAAACAAAGGCTACGGATTCATTGATCCAGCCACCATTGAGGTCACTCGCTAAATTTTAAGCCATACCAAAAAAGTCCTCCAACTAAACTTACAAACAATAGGAACAATAAATTGTAATAAAACTTTGTAACCTTATTCATTTGTGTAGGATGTTTCTTTCGCCGAGGCGGCAGAGCTTCTCCCTGATTGGAATCCGTTCCGATGATGGACGGCTCTGCCGTCTCTTCATGCTGTGCTGAAGCTCTCGAATTTCCAAACTTTTCTTTCCTGCTCATGACTCCCTCCTGAATCTTATAATTAAACCCATGATGAAATCGATCAAAAAGTGTGCAATAATCGGTGCCCAAATCGTACCTGATTCCATATAAATCCAGCCTAAGCCATAGCTAATCGAAAATACGAGTCCGGTGGGAATCCAATGTTTTAAATACCTTACATGAATAGTAGCAAAAATTATGCTTGTCCAATAGGGACCTATGGCATGCTGAATCGCCCCGCGAAAGAGCAATTCCTCACAAATAGCTACAACTAAGGAAATAACTGCAATATGCCAAACCTTCCGCGTCCGAAAAATACGATCATTTACACCGCCATCATCGCTTGCTTCTTCTGGAACAAAGCGCGAAATAAGCAGATCAACTATGATAACAGCTGCTGCTAAGCCTGCACCCCAATAAACAAAAGCAAGCTCCTTTGGAGGCGTAAATAAAGCAATCACATTTTGATGCTGAAATAAAACCCATATTAAACCGATAATAAAAGTAAATGCTTGCGTAGCATATAAATTGATTAACAGCATGCGGTCATCTAGCTCATCAACGGACACCTTTCGAATGCGAATATTGCGAATATCAAATTTCTTCATAGCTTCCCGCCTGTCTGGAACGTTCATATTTTCTTTTTCGACCTTTTCACCTATACTGGTAGAACAAATCGACAGAATTATTTTTTTACATAGAAGGAGATAGAGATAGAGATGGAAAAAAAATTAACGACAACCGCAATGTTATTCAGTGTTGGATTTGTATTTCTACTTATTTGTACAGTTGGAGCCTTTTTCTATGGCATTCAAATTGGCACTGAAAAGACTAAAGCCCGCTATGTGAATGAAGCAGATGACGCAAAAACAACAACCGCTTCAGCAACCCCTTACCAGCAACAAGACTTGGTATCGTTCTATCATACTGTATTTCTGCCTTATCGTGAATTTCAAAACGAATGGTTCGCAGCTATGAACAAATTATCGCAAGGAAAGTCATTTGAAGCAACTTCTATGTTTAAAGATTTGGCAAGACTTGCTAGTACCAAAGCAGATGAAGCAAGCTCGATTGATATGCAAAAATCTCCACTGCTCGGAGAAGCTCAGGTTAGTTACATACGAAGTCTTAAACTATTTAATGAAGCTGCTGTCAACGCAGCGGCTAGTGCAAAGAAATTATCCTTTAATGAATTGATGAAAAATGTCGAACAAGATAAAACCTATCTCTCTGCCGCTCAATTTGCACTAAACGCTCAGCAGCAATATTACTCCGCTATGCTGAAATGGTCAGCAACGGTAGATCTTGATATTCCTTCAGAATACAAGGCTCCAGCTCTGCTGGAACTGTCAGCATGGAAAAACTTTAACATTACGATAAAAAACAAAGTAATGGCTGATCAGCTAATGACTCGCAAAAAACTTACTGCCTATTATCCGCACGATTTAACAAGTCGAGTAGATGAGCTTGTCCAATCTGGACAAGCAACTAAGTTAAAATTGCATTCCGTATCTGCTGTTGTTGATTTGTTGATTAATACGGAAGCCGTTCGTTCAGGTGACTTCAATGAGAGCAAATCAAGGCTTTATCAACAGGCACTTCTGCCGCAGCTGCCTTTTTTCTACCCTGAAACAAATTAAATTCCAATTCTTTTGTTAATCATATTGAAACCCTTGTAAAGAGGCTATAGCCGCCATCCCACCGGTAACGTTGTGAAGGCTGCTGTAGCCTTTTTCTTCTAAGTAATTGCAAACCGCTACACTTCGTACGCCATGTGCGCAGATGATATAAATAGGCAGCGTGTCGTCAAGCTCATTCAGACGCACAGGAATCGTGTTCATTGGAATTAATTTTGATGTCTCCAAATGATAAAACTCCCATTCAAACTCTTCTCTTACATCTATGATTTGACTTGCTTCTACTTGTCCATTCTCCAGCAGATCAAGCAAAAATTGCGGTGTCACATCCTGCCATTTCGTCATGAATAAAGACCTCCAATGTCGTAAATTGTTGCTAATGATGCTTGAATCATAACGAAATTTTCACAATTCAGCAAGTTTGAGGATTGCTTTTGTCCACCACATTGCTTTAAAATAGAAAAGTCTAAGTTCGATGATCAAACTCTCGACCCGCTGCTGCACAACGGTGCCGGGTAGAGGGTTTTTCTGTTCATATTAAGCGAAGCCTAATAGCTTCGCCCCATTTTAGGAGGCATACTTCACATGTTTAAAGTGTTAGTTTCCGATCCAATCAGCGATTTGGGCATTCAGCAGCTTGTTGATGCGTCAGATGTCGCAGTCGACAAAAAACCTGGACTCAGCGAAGACGAATTAGTTGCAATCATTGGTGAATACGATGCGTTGCTAGTACGTAGCCAAACCCGCGTAACAGCAAAAATTATGGAAGCTGGCAAACAGCTTAAAGTAGTTGGCCGTGCAGGTGTTGGCGTCGATAATATTGACCTAGACGCAGCAACTCAGCGCGGTATCATCGTAATCAATGCACCAGATGGCAACACCATTACAACTTGTGAGCATACATTTGCTATGATGATGGCGGTAGCCCGTCATATTCCACAAGCGTACATGAAAACAGTAAATGGAACATGGGATCGCAAATCCTTCCTAGGCGTTGAGCTTCGCGGCAAAACGCTAGGCGTACTCGGTATGGGACGTATCGGCAGCGAAGTTGCCAAACGCGCAAAAGCCTTCGGCATGGATATTTTGGGTTATGACCCGTTTATGACAGAAGAAAGAGCAACAAAAATCGGCGTGAAGCTAGCTAGTGTGGATGAAATTGTTAGAGGTGCAGATTTCATGACTGTACATACACCTTTAACGCCTGAAACTCGCCATATGATCGGCAAAGCTCAATTTGAAGTAATGAAGCCCGGCATGCGTATTGTAAACTGCGCGCGCGGCGGCATCATCGATGAGATTGCTTTGGTTGATGCAGTGGATGCTGGTATTGTCGCTGGCGCCGCATTCGACGTGTTCGAAGTAGAGCCTCCTGCTAATGACCATCCTTTCTTGACACATCCAAAAATTATCGTAACACCGCATCTTGGCGCTTCGACTGTTGAAGCACAAGAAAACGTTGCGATTGACGTTTCGGAGCAAGTGCTTCACATTCTCCGCAGCGAGCCATTTATCAATGCAGTTAACATGCCTCCGATTCCGGCAAACCTGCAAAGCATTCTTCAGCCGTACTTTACACTTGGCGAGAAGCTTGGTAACTTTATTGCACAATCAACTGAAGGTGCTGTTACCGAAATCGTTGTTGGTTATGCTGGTGAGCTTGCAGAGGTTGATACGCAGCCACTTACTCGTTATATCGTTCGCGGCGTTCTAGCGCATCACCTTGGCGCAGAGCAGGTTAATGTGGTTAACTCCCTTCACCTTGCGAAAGTGCGCGATGTAAACATCGTCGTTCAAAAATCGCATGCTTCGAAAGACTTTACGAACCTGGTAACCGTGTCCCTTCGTACGAAAAAAGAAGAACGTGTTGTTTCCGGCACATTGCTCACTGGTTACGGACCTCGTATTGTCCAAATCGACAAGTTCCCAGTTGATGTGACGCCTGAAGGAAACCTAATTCTAATCTCGCATAACGATAAGCCTGGTATTATCGGACGAGTTGGAACGCTTCTGGGCAACAATGACGTTAACATTGCAACGATGCAAGTAGGTCGTCAGCTTGTTGGCGGCTCCGCAATCATGGTTCTGCGTGTGGATAAAGCGACACCTAAGGAAGTGCTTGAGCAGCTTACAAGCATGCCTGAGCTAAACACAGCCAAAGAAATTACACTTTTTTAAATAAATTTGTTTACTATATAGGAGAAGAGCCTGCCGAATGAATCGGCAGGCTCTTCTTTTGTTTCACGAACAACAAGAATTATCTTCTGCTTTCTACAAAAAAAGCGCCCCCAGCAGGAGCGCTTTGACAACTATTGATGAGCTTCGACAGGAAGTAAGATTGTAAACGATGTGCCTGTGCCCGCACTGCTTTCAACTACAATTCGACCCTGATGAAGATCGATCAAATTTTTTACGATGGCAAGTCCAAGTCCCGTTCCACTTGATGAGCCGCGTTTACGCGCTTTATCTGCCTTATAGAAGCGTTCGAATATAAAAGGCACATCCTCGGTTGGAATCCCTTGCCCCTCGTCTCTGACGCGAAGCTCCACATACTGTCTTCCATTTACGTTTGCATGCTGACCTGAAATAGTAATCGACTTGCCCGATGGCGTATGCCGCAATGCGTTGTCGAGAAGGTTAGTCAATACTTGCTCCAATCTATCCTCATCTGCTTCCTTTACAAGCAGCGACTCATTGGGCAGATCCGCGACCAGTCTCACCTCACGCTCCTTCGCATACACCTGGAATTTCCGATGTACCCGCTTCAAGACATGGGCGAGATCAATCTCTTGGAAGTTCATATCGACGTGGCCGGCTTCCATTCTAGCGATATCCAGGAAATCATTTACGAGTCTGCCCATTCGTAGAGATTCATCATAAATAACTTGAACGAGCTCCTTGCGATCTTCCTCCGAAACGACAATATCATCAAGCAATGCTTCACTATAGCCTTGTAGCATCGATAGCGGCGTCCTGATCTCATGTGAGATATTAGCCACAAAATCTCGTCTCAGCTTCTCAAGCTTATGCTCCTCCGTTACGTTACGGATAACGGCAACAGCCCCGCGAATAACATCCTTCGACTGCAGCGGAGCCATTACAACTGACCACACGCTGCTTAGAACATGAACCTTATCGGTAACATCCCTGCCCTCTTCCATCACTCTTTGAAACAACTCGCGGAGCGGCATTGGAACCTCGGAATATGCAGTCGAGCTTTCGGACTCATCCTCTTGCCAAGCAAGCTCTACTCCTGACCACTGATTGATTAGCAAATGACCAACTGGATTCGTAAGTATGACTTTACCTTCCGCGTCGAAGGTAATAACTGAATCTCCCATGCTTCGCAAAATGCTCGCAAGATGGTTTTTCTCATGATTGATGTCATGAATCAGCTTATTCAGCTGCTCCGTCATATGGTTAAACGTATCCGCAAGCTCACCGATCTCATCGCTGGAGCGTATATGAACTCGGGTTGTATAATTGCCTTGAGAAATCGATACCGCTGCATCCTTTAGTTGAAGCAGCGGCTGTTGAATTTTTTTGGATAAGAAGAAAGCAAAAAATGTTGATAACAAAAATCCGATAATCGCTGTTACAACAAAAAGAACTTTCACCTGATGCGTATTGTTTTCTTTAAACCATATGTCAACGTATTGAAGTAAAAATACGCCAACGATAAGCAATACGACAGCAACAAGCAGCATGATTGTCGCCCAGAGCTTTCCAACTACACTGCGGTACAACTTGCCAATCGAACGATGCCACAAGCTCATTTACTTAGGTACCTCTAGCTTATAGCCGACTCCCCAAACGGTAGTAATCATGGATGCCGCATCAGGAGACACTTTATTCAATTTCTCGCGCAAACGTTTTACATGGGTGTCGACTGTCCGCAAGTCACCGAAAAACTCATAGTTCCATACATCCTTCAAAAGCTCTTCACGAGAGAACACTTTATCAGGCGAAACTGCCAAGTAATGCAGCAGCTCATATTCTTTAGGCGTTAAGCTTACCTCTTGTCCACCAGCTGTTACACGGTGAGCATCATGCTCAATAACCAAATGTGGGAATACGATGTTATTGCTTGAATTAATTTCTTTTGTTAAGAACGCAGTAGCCGAGGAACGTCTCAAGATAGCCTTCACTCGGTAGATAACCTCGCGTGGACTAAAAGGCTTGACGACATAATCGTCCGCGCCAACCTCAAAGCCCTGCACACGGTTCATTTCTTCACCTTTAGCCGTTAGCATAATGACAGGAGTAGCCTTCACTTGACGCAGACGAGAGCACACTTCTACGCCGTCGATTCCTGGCAGCATCACATCAAGCAGAATGAGCGCGTAATCCGTATTTGAAGCTAATCTTAGGGCAGTTTCTCCGTCTTCTGCCTCGTCGATTGTGTAGCCTTCCTTCTCTAAATACATTTTGAGCAAGCGACGGATCCGTTCTTCATCATCTACGACCAAAATACGGCTTGAATAATCAGACATAGGGCAATTCTCCTCTCAATCTAAGTTCAATCTAAGTTCTAAACACCAGAATAGGAATGCAAACCTGCAATGACGAGGTTAACCCCAACAAGCGTAAATAGTACAACCACGAAGCCGATTACAGCGAGCCATGCAGAAGGTTTTCCCTGCCAGCCGCGCGATAAACGGAAATGCAAATACGCACTGTAGTACAACCAAGTGATTAAAGCCCAAACCTCTTTCGGGTCCCAGCCCCAGAAACGGCCCCAAGCAATATTGGCCCATATCATCGCGAATATTAATGCACCGAGTGTAAAGATCGGAAATCCAATTGCGATGGATCTGTAGCTGATTTCATCCAAATCTTCTGGATCTACGCCATCCATAACAGGATGAATGACCGCTCCGAGCGGCTTTCTGAATACTAAGCGCAGCAAGCCATAAAGCAAGGAGCCTGAAATAATCGTCCATATAACGGTATTAAACTTGCGTCCTGAATTTGCGCCTTCCATCCAAGATGGTGCTTCGAATAATGGCTTGCTCATGCCGAGGAATGATTCATATTCGACCACCTGGCTGTTATAAGGTTTAACAATTGGCGGCAGTGTATAATTTACTGTCTCCGAAGTCGTCGACTCTATTCCTTTGGCATCAATAGTAGATGTTTCTTGAATAAATTTCGCTTCATAGCCCATTCCGCGGAACGCGAATACAGCGACGATAAAACCTACAATTAGAATAATCGTATATAAAGAGAACTCGACCCAGAACTGCGATCTTTTTGCTTCTTTTGTTTTGCTTTTGAAATCAACCACTCTTAGCAAATACATGAGGCCGGCAGCAAAACCAACGGCAAAAAATGCTTCGCCGAGAGCGGCTGTCGTTACATGTACTTTTAGCCAGTAGTTGTTTAGAGCCGGTATTAGCGGCTGTACCTCTTGCGGAAACACAGAGGCATAAGCAACAATAATTACAGTTAGCGGCAATGAGAACATGCCCAGCAGCGGTTTTCTGTAAATACTGAAGACGATCGTAAATGCAATCATGATTGCCATTCCAAGGAAAGTCATGAATTCATACATATTGCTCGTTGGAATTTGGCCGCTTCCAGCCCATCTTGTAAAGAAGAAGGTCAAATGCGATGCAAGACCAAGACTCGAAGTAATGAATGCAATTCGTCCCCAACGCTTCTCATGCTGCAAAGGATCACGATTGCTCCATTTCTTACCCGCAATGGCAATGACATAAAACATAAATGCGAAGCAATACAGGAAAAATGCGACAATAAATGCGTCGCTGCTAAAATCGACTAAGCTCACGCGTTGTTCCCTCCGTTATCTAGCGACTTCGGATCTACGGTTATCCCTATTTTTTTAAGGGCTCCCGCTACATCTGAGCGCATACCGTACCAGTTTTTATTCGTATGAGCGCCCAATGAAAGCTCTCCATTGTCCACTCGCAGCCAAATTCGGCGGTGCTGCCAATAGGACCCCATCAGCAAGCCGAGCATGGAGAACACTGCACCTACCCAAACATATGGCAGCGCCTTATCCATCCTTACGTTCAAGTAAGTGGATGCTTCAGAGAAATCTACATTTTCCATGCCATCCACTCGAATTTCTATCTTATCCGCGATACCGTGATTAATGGCATCCTGCGAAAATTTAACTTTATCCTTTTGCATTGGGAAGTACATATACGGCTCGCCTTTTGGATCAAGTCCTGGACCTTTAACCGTGTATACGAACGCCGGAGCAATCGGATCACGTGACAAAGTCGTTGGCTCGCCATTGTCGCCAATTGCAAATTCCATGTAATTCGCATATAAATCAAGGGTGTATGGCCCAAGCTTATGCTGCAGCGCTGAATCCTTCATTGGAAGATCGAACGGACCGTATTTCTCTCCCGTCGCTTTATCTATGAGAATAGGATGCACAGCGTTCAAGCGAGGCGTTGTATCATAATCAAATTGATACAGCTTTAATCCTTTGTACTTAAGCGGCTCGTTGACGATAATATTATGCCGCTCTACTTCTTTAAGCTCTGGTTTCTTTGTTTGATCACTGCAGTTGCTAACGCATTCATAAAGAACCGCTTTTGTCTCAAAAAGCTTAGCACGGCTTATTCCTTTAAGCTTGTCCGGCAATTCTTCATCTTTATAATACTCTACAGTAAACTTTTCGTTTTTAACATAATAATTCGTATTCGCTATTTGGACCGTATCCCCATCAGGGACCATTATGTAGCTATCCATTTGCCAGCTCGGAATGCTTCTTGCCAATATGGCTAATAGAAACAAGATAAGGCCGATGTGATTGATGTAGGGTCCCCAGCGGCTAAAACGATTTTTCTCCGCAAGCAGCGCAGAACCATCTCGATGAATGCGATAACCTTTGCGCTTCAGCTGCATGCCGAAATTTTCAACCCATTTTTCCTCATCGCCTTCAATCTGATATTTAAATACCGTCTTCTGACGATGAATAAACTGCAGATGCTTGCGAATTTGCTGCTTGCTGAGCGCCCGATAAAGCGGAAGCACACGATCCAAGCTGCAAATAACGAGTGAGGTGCCAATCATCACAAGCAAGCCAATGAACCACCAGGATTCGTACGTATGCGATAATCCTAGCAAATAATACATTTTGCCAAGAAATCCATAAGTTTCTTCATAATAAACGGATGGATCTAAATTATTTATGAATGTGTTTTCCTGTGGATAAATTGTTCCAAGCATCGCAGTCAAAAAGGTAATAACGATCAAATAAATCGCAATTTTGACTGACGAGAAAAAATTCCATATTTTATCGATATAATTGGGATTGCTTTTTTGCGATCGACGAGCAACACCATCGTAACGCATTTCTAACGGCAAATCGGAAAACGTATCGTTTACAAGCGGTTTGCCGCAGCTTTCACATAGTACGGTGCCTATCGAATTTTGATGACCGCACTCACATTTTGTGTTTTCAACCACTAACACAATAATACCTCCTACAGCTGAAGAAGCCGTTCAATCCGTTCATCAATTTCCTCTTCCGTCATGCCTCCTACTTTTATTTCCATAATCGTCCCATTTGGATTAATGAAAAAAGTAGTAGGGTATGACTTTAGACCATAGCTGCGTTCTGTTTTGCGATTTACATCGCGCAGAATCGGATAGTTCAAATCAAAACGACGGACAAAATTGTTCACGGTCAATGTGTCCTCGCTTAAATTTATAGCTAAAATCACAAGGCCTTGATCCTTCCATTTCGCGTACTGTCGTTCAAACTCCGGCATTTCCTTCACGCACGGTGGACAGAATGTGCCCCAGAAATTAATGACGACAGCTTTCCCCTCATAATCAGACAGTTGTTTAAGATTGCCCTCTAGATCAACAAGCTCAAATGCAGGCGGCTTCCCGCCTTCCTTTAAAGGACCTTTGTCATCCGCGTCAAATAAGGTAGATCCAATTGCGTACCCACCTATGATCAAGACGGCAATCAAAATGACAATTTGTACCGTCTTGCGCGATTTTCCCATAATTGTTTTTCACCACCAGCTTCTTTCTATGCAGCCACGAATATTACCATTATAACGAAAAGTCGACGGCAATTACTGCCGCCGTCGATTACTTTTTATGAACTTTATGTGTCTTGCTTTGCGCTATCGCAAGCAATTCTTTAATTTCCTGAGGCGTGAGATGACGATACTTTCCTCTGCCTAGGTTTTCAAGTCCAACCTCGCCAAAACGAATTCTTTTCAGCCTAATCACCTTATGTCCAATAGCTTCAAACATCCGGCGAACCTGACGGTTCCGGCCTTCAAAAATCGTAATTGTAATCGTTGCTTCATTTCCGTCCGTATCTACATCATGATATTCCACTTCTGCAGGCGCGGTCATGCCATCCTCTAGCTTAATCCCTTTTTGCAACTGCTCCAATGCCGTTCCATGAGGAACGCCTTTAACGGTCGCACGGTATGTTTTGGGAACATGATGACTTGGATGTGTTAACAAATTAGCGAATTCGCCATCATTCGTTAGGATAAGAAGTCCTTCCGTATCATAATCCAATCGACCGACCGGATATACTCGCTCTTTAATACCTGGCAAGAAATCAGAAACCACTTTGCGGCCTTGTGGATCTTTGGCGCTAGTTATGACTCCCTTGGATTTGTTAAGCATGAGATAGAGCTTCTTCTCGCTCCGAATCGGCTTGCCGTTAACCGTAATTGCATCAACCGCTGGATCAGCCTTAACGCCTAGCGTCGTAACCTTCTCACCATTAACCTCAACCATTCCTGCCAAAATCATTTCTTCACATTTGCGACGGGATGCAATTCCCGCTGCTGCTAATATTTTCTGTAAACGTTCCAATGCTTTCACCTCAATCTCCATCATAACGATATGAAGGAGAAAGTACAAGCTTCACTAGCCGAATATGTATAAGCAAATGAAAATTGCTGCGAAAAAACCTACTATATCGGAAAATAAACCAACTTTTAAGGCATAACGTGACTTTCTTATTCCAATCGCTCCAAAATATACAGTAAGCACATACAGGGTTGTATCCGTGCTGCCTTGAATCGTGGAAGCAATTCTGCCGATCATAGAATCCGGGCCAAAGTTCTGAATAAGGTCAGTCGTGAAGGCTAACGAGCCTGCGCCAGTCAAAGGCCGCAAAATCCCGAGCGGCAGCACCTCGCTTGGGATACCGACCCAATCAAAGAGCGGTCGGACTGTAGAAAGCAGCAATTCCAAGGCTCCAGATGAGCGAAACATACTGATAGCAACCATCATGCCAACCAAATGAGGAATGATATTAATCGCTGTTCCGAAGCCATCCTTGGCCCCTTCAACAAACGTTTCATAGACAGGTACTTTGCGTCTTAAAGCTGCATAGAGCGGAATAAATACGATAATGGCTGGAATCATCCAAGCGGATAAGCTTGTAAAAATATTATACAATTGCCTCACCTCCGGAAGCTGGTGAAGCCGACTTCTTATTCTCTGATCTAGGTGGCGAAGGAGCTATTGGCGGCGGTGGTGATTTTCTTCGATACCAGCGGTCGGCAAGTATTGCAGCCGTAGTAGCAACAAATGTCGCTGCCAGCGTTGTACCGATAATTTCAGCAGGGTTAGCTGAACCATAATTCATTCGAATGGCAATAAGCGTGGTGGGAATGATCGTAATGCTGGATGTATTTAGTGCAAGCAGCGTGCACATCGCTGGAGTTGCTGTAGCAGGATCAGGATTAAGCTTCTGAAGCTCCTGCATCGCTTTTATTCCCATTGGCGTGGCTGCATTTCCTAACCCAAAGAGATTAGCGCTTAAATTACTCATTATATACCCGAGAGCTGGGTGATTGGGAGGAACGTCAGGAAAAAGCTTGCGCACCACAGGCCCGAGCATTCGAGCAAGTGTACGCAGCAGCCCTGCATCCTCCGCTATTCGCATCATGCCAAGCCAAAACACCATGATACTAATTAATCCGAAGCTCACGGTGACACCCGACTTGGCTCCCTCGAAAGCTGCTTGCGTTACCGCATCCATCTTACCCGTTATCGCAGCTACTACAACGCTCGCTACGATGAAAAACAACCAAATCCAGTTAACCATTTAGGTCGCCTCCCCCTCTACGCACCTATACTGTTTTGCAAGCAATCAGCGTCTCCCGCGCAGATTGCATGCTAATGCTCAAATAATGCATCTAATACTTTAATAATAGAGCCAAATATCGGCCCGCGCTGATCAAGCTTGTTTGCTTTTTGAAAATCAGCCAGCGATTGTAATGATTTTTGCGATGTCATTGAAAGTTGAAGTCTGCTGCTGTTTGGATCATACACAGGAACAACACCAATTTGCTGCTCGTTTAGATACCATTCCAGAAATCCGCGCTCTCCTAATAAATATCGTGTTGTTCCAGCTTCAAGCAGCACAAGACGTGATTGAATATTTCCCGTTTCCTGCTCTTCCAGCGGGTATTTAAAAGATTGTCCAACAGCATAAGGGTAACCAGAAACTTGCTGCCCTTTAACTGCTATCTCTTGAAGCGGATAATGACCAAAACCCCAATCGAGCATTTTCCGGTGATCTGCCCAATCATCGCTGTCATTTATCGTCACAGCAGCAAGCTGTTGACCATTCCTAGTGGCGGAGCTAACTAAGCAGCGCAATGATTTTTTGGTATACCCCGTTTTTACACCGTCAGCACCCTCATACATCGTTAGCATTTTATTTTTGTTCGTATAGCTGTACTCCCATTTCTCATGCGGATTAGGCACTTTTTTTACGCGCGTGCTTACGATTTCTGCAAATACGTCATTTTTCAAAGCATATGCTGTCAGCTTGGCCAAATCATTAGCTGAGGAATAATGCTCATCATCATCCAGCCCATGCGGATTTTTAAATTGCGTATGTTTCAAACCTAGAAAGGTCGCTTTCTCATTCATTAAATGAACAAAACCTTCCTCCGATCCACCAACATGCTCCGCGATTGCCGTTGCCGCATCGTTGCCGGACCTGAGCATCAGACCATACAACATATGATGCAAACTCATTTCTTCGCCAAGCTGAAGATAAATCGAAGAACCCTCTTTACCAACTGCTCGTTTGCTTGTCTTCACCATATCAGTCAGCTTCCCATGATCTATTGCAACAATAGCTGTCATGATTTTCGTTAAGCTTGCTATCCGCATCGGGGTATCGC
Source organism: Paenibacillus sp. 2TAB26 (assembly GCF_052115145.1). Classification (NCBI taxonomy): domain Bacteria; kingdom Bacillati; phylum Bacillota; class Bacilli; order Caryophanales; family Paenibacillaceae; genus Paenibacillus; species Paenibacillus sp. 2TAB26. Next base: position 43,725 of record NZ_JBFRGC010000024.1, on the reverse strand, counting down.
CATCACTGCTATACAAAACTCTGCCTGACTCGACATCAATTAGAGCCGATGCTTTGGCATTCGTATACAGCTTGCTTGGATTTGCGCTAACTGGGGGCAATACGCTTGTCCCAACCAATAAAGCAGATAACATTCCAACTGCAACAAATCGTTGCAGTTTTTTGAAATTCATATTCATACTTGCCCCTCCCGCAGCGATAGTAGATAAAGCTTGTGTGTGCGTATTTCAGTATATGCCTGTACATGTGGCTCTAGACGAAAAGTAGCTAACAAAAATGAAAAACTGCCCTCTCGGGCAGTTATGTCATCAGTTGTGTTCGTTTGCTTCGACACGTTCACTGATCACAGTTGGAGACGTATCCGTGTATACACCTGTACTCGAAGGCTGCTTCATCATCGATTGCAGCTTATCAAATACATGCGGAGCTGAGTCGATTACCCGCTCAAGCAGATGTGTTTGATTATCGAGCGGAACAATTTTTACGCCATGTGTTCCTACGACCAAGAAAGCAATTGGCGTAATCGACACGCCGCCACCGCTACCGCCGCCGAATGGAAGCGAAACGGAAGCATGCTGTGCATCAGATTGAGAGCCGTTCTTATGATCGGCATCATCTAATCGAATGTCACTGCCTCCTGCTACAAACCCAAAGCCTACTTTGGAGATCGGCATAATAATACTGCCATCCGGCGTTTGGACAGGGTCGCCTACAATAGTATTGACGTCAACCATCTCTTTAATATTTTCCATTGCGGTTTGCATTAAGCCTTGAATAGGATGTTCTGCCATACCTTGACGCCTCCTTTCAATTTCCTCATCCGAACTAAAAGCTGCAGTCCGGCAAGAATAGCATAACCGAAGCGGATTTGAGCTATGCATGACCATTCCGTTGTAAAAGCAGATCGTTGATAAATAGGCTGAACCATCATTTTCGGTTCTGTTTTGAGCTTAACCATTTGGGACAATACGCCAATGATTGATGTTTTTATGGACCAAACAAATCCAGTCGCCATAGCCGTCCACATTGCGTCACCGGTTCCTACTGATGTGGACCAGTTCCATTCTAAAAGACGGACCTTCGTAAGAGATTTTCTAACCCATCCAGTTAAGTTTTTCGTCATTTGTAACAGATGTTTTGTTCTTTCCATTAGATGCACTATTTTTTCTGCGTCAACGTCCTCGTTATATTGTTTCCAAGTGTCAACGGCCACATTCTTTTTTGAAACCTGTTCCTTAAGTTGGATGGAGGTTCCTGTGAACTGAATAATCGGCACTTTAAAGCGGTATCTGAGGATTCCAAATAAGGCCTTTATATTCAACTCAAAATCATCGTTTTGATCAATTCTCCTCAGATGGCCTCTTAATTCGACCTGCGAAGTGAGGCAGACGACCAAAATGAGCAAAAAAAAGAGACCGACCGCCGTCATCCAACCGTAGGGGTAACCGAGCATCATGATGCTTCCTCCGTTTCCCTAATATGGGTTGAATATAGTATGACCCGGCGGCCAAATCTCATTCTTTTATTTCTTCAATTGTCATCTGCGTGCCATCTAATCTCTCAAATAGCAGCTGAGTTTGTTCCTCCAAGGCATCATCGATATCAACGCTGCCTGGTTCTGGCAATTCTTTTATGGACGGCAATCCAAAATAATCTAAAAATGATTTCGTTGTTCCGTACAAAATAGGTCTGCCAATCTGCTCGGCGCGGCCAACCTCTTCGATTAAATCCTTTGATACAAGCGATTGAATCGCTCTGTCGCTCTTTACGCCGCGAATTTCTTCAATCGATATTCTTGTTATCGGCTGGCGATAAGCGACGATGGACAGCGTTTCTAATGCAGCTTGTGACAGCTGCGATCTCGTAGGAGTGTATGCCATACGCTCAAAATAAGGCGCATGCTCCAAATGAGTCGTCAGCCGATAGGAGGCTGCCACCTCTGCGATTTGAATACCGCGCCCCTCGCGCTCCAAATCGCGCTGCAAATCATAAACCAAATCGGAAGCGAGCTCGGCATCCAGCTCCAAAATATCAGCTAGCTGCCGCTTCGTAAGGCCTTCATCACCTGCCATAAACAGCAGGCCCTCAATAATTGTCTTCAACTTCGGATAATCCAATTTGCGACGACTCTCCTCTCCAATGAATGACGATGTCGTCAAATAACTGATGCTGAAAACAACGAATATGTTTCATTTTCATTAATTCTAGAATGGCTAGAAAAGTAACCACGATTTCATGCCTGTCCATGTTCTCGCGAATAAGCCGTGAAAAACGAACCGTTTCGAATTGCTTGAGCACCTCGACAATGTCCCGTATTCGATCTTTAACGGAAATCTCGTCGCGATGAATGGTAGCAACGACATTACGCCTTGATGCGCGGCGCAGCGCCTTTTGAAAGGCAGTAATCAAATCCGACAAGTGAAGACCCTCTACCGGATTAACAATCTCTTCTTTCAAAAATGGCGTCATATCCTCAGGTTCCCTTGAATAGACAAGGCTGCGCTCGAATTCCTTCTCGCGCAGCTGCTCGGCTATTTGTTTGAATTTCCGGTATTCTACGAGCTTCTGGATGAGCTCATCGCGTGGATCCAATCCGTCATCCGGCCAATCCTCATAGTCTTCCTCAAATACAGGCGGCTTTGGAAGTAGCTGCTTGCTCTTTATCGCCAAAAGGGTTGCCGCCATAACTAAAAATTCACTCGTGACCTCAAGCTCGAGCTCTTTCATCGCATGAAGATAATCCATATATTGAATTGTAATCTCACTGATAGACACCTCATGGATATCGATCTCCGCCTTGTCGATCAAGTGAAGCAGCAGATCCAGCGGCCCCTCAAAAGAATCCAACTTATAAAGCACTGACACTTACATTTCCTCCCGCCTAGCCTTATCTTCGCTGCTTAGCCTTGCAATTGTTTGGTTAGGTTCGCCATTTCAATTGCGCTTGTAGCAGCCTCATAACCTTTGTTGCCTGCTTTTGTACCTGCACGCTCAATGGCCTGTTCAATCGAATCAACAGTCAATACACCAAAAATAGTCGGAATGCCTGTTTTCAAAGCGATTGCCGCAACACCCTTTGCTGCTTCGTTGCAAACAAAATCGAAATGCGGTGTTGAACCACGAATAACAGCGCCAAGCGTAATGACAGCATCATACTTTCCGCTTTCTGCCATTTTTTGCGCGATTAAAGGAATTTCAAACGCTCCCGGCACCCATGCTACCTCAACATCTGAATCCTGTGCGCCATGACGTTTGAAAGCATCAAGTGCGCCTCCAAGCAGCTTGCTTGAAATAAACTCGTTAAAACGTCCTACTACTACTCCATATTTTAAACCTTCTGATACTAAATGTCCCTCATAAATTCGTGTCATTTGTCATCTTCCTTCCATTATTTTAAATGATGTAGTCAATATCTTCAAAGCTAAGTAAATGACCAAGCTTAGATTTCTTTGTGCGGAGATAACTTTTATTATCTTCCTTTAACTCCATTTGTATAGGAATACGTTCTACAACCTCTAGTCCGTAGCCTTCAAGACCTTTAATTTTCCGAGGATTGTTCGTCATCAACCGCATTTGGCGAACGCCAAGATCCTTCAAAATTTGTGCGCCTATACCATAATCGCGCAAATCTGCCGGAAAGCCAAGCTTTAAATTAGCATCAACCGTATCAAAACCTTCTTCTTGCAGTGCATAGGCCTTCAATTTGTTAATCAGACCAATGCCTCTGCCCTCTTGGCGCATATAAAGCAGAACGCCGCTGCCTGCTTCTTCGATCTGTTTAAGCGCCGCTTCAAGCTGCGGTCCGCAGTCGCAACGATGCGAATGAAATACATCACCGGTTAAGCATTCAGAGTGAACCCGCACAAGCAAGGGACGTTCAGGATCGATGTCGCCTTTAACGAGTGCGATATGCTCTTTGTTATCCACTAAATTTGTATAAGCAATAGCGCGGAAGGTGCCAAAATCAGTTGGCAGCTTCACATCTACCGCTCGCTCAACAAGCTTTTCTTTCTCGTTGCGATATTGAATCAGCTCTTGAATCGTGATGAGCTTCAGATTGTGCTTTTCTTTAAAGACAAGCAAATCTGGCAAACGAGACATCGTGCCGTCTTCATTAATGATTTCACAAATCGCTGCTGCAGGCGCCGAACCGCACATGACCGCCAAATCTATAGCCGCCTCAGTATGTCCAGCACGGCGAAGTACGCCACCAGGTCTTGCAATCAAGGGGAAAATATGACCTGGCCTGCGGAAATCTGCTGCTTTCGTCGTTGGATCAATGAGCGCTTTAACCGTTTCTGAGCGTTCAAATGCGGAAATCCCAGTAGTTGTTCCAATATAATCAACGGAAACGGTAAATGCCGTTCCGTGATAATCGGTATTATGCGTAACCATTGGCGGAAGGTCAAGCTGGTCTGCTCGCTCTTGCGTAATCGGAACACACACAAGACCTCTAGCCTCTGTAATCATAAAATTAATGACCTCAGGCGTCATTGTATCAGCAAGTGCAATAAGGTCGCCCTCATTTTCCCGATCCTCGTCGTCAACGACAATAATCGGCTTGCCAAGCTTAAGATCAGCTAAAGCAGCTTCAACTGAATCAAATGGTTTTTTATCTGTTTGTTCCATATGGGTTTCCCTCCTTTGTGACAACCAAACCTTAATAAGGCTTCTACCTTGCCTTCAAAGGTTATTTTAAAGTTTAATTAAAGTTTAAAACCAGTTTAATACCAAACCTTAAAGGCTTTTCGAACCCACCCAAACCCTCCCTTCCAAGGGAGGGCCCCAAGGACTGCGTCCTCTGGACACCTACAACTGGACTAACGTAGGCATGACTCAGGTGGCTGTGTGCTAACCTTGGTTAAAGATCGCTTTCGTCCCTGCGGGACACGCTTACTGTTTGTGCAGCCTAGTTGTAAGTTCAATTAAATAAAAATACTGATTAAAGATCGCTTTCGTCCCTGCGTGACACGCTTGCTGTTTGAGCACTCGAGTTTTCAAGACAACCAGACCAGACACTACTGATACTTGACTAACTTATTTACAAAAAACCATTTTCCATTAGAAAAGATGTAGTGAGCTTGGCTTTGGCTGGCAAGGCTTCTGGCTGCTTAAAATGAAGCAGGTGATCGACGTACTTGCCAATGACATCACATTCGATATTTACGGTATCGCCTGCACGCTTATGCTGTAAGGCCGTTTCGCCTAATGTGTGTGGAATAATCGATACGGATAACGTATGTGATGATGTATTCACTACAGTAAGGCTTATACCATCAATCGTGATCGAGCCTTTTGGAATCACATAACGCAGCATGTCTGCGTCGTCGATATGGATTTTATAAACAACAGCATTAGCATCCGTTTCTCGTGAAGTTATTTTCCCGRTTCCATCAACATGCCCCTGTACGATATGACCGCCAAAACGTCCGCCAGCTTGCATCGCTCTCTCTAAATTCACTTGTTCGCCAGCACGAAGCTGATGAAGATTAGACTTGCGATAAGTCTCAGGCATCACGTCAGCTGCAAATGATGCACCGTCAAACGACGTTACCGTTAAACAAACGCCATTAACCGAGATGCTATCACCCAGCTTAACACCGTCAGTTACAAGGGATGCTCCGATGACCAGCCTCATCGCTTCGCCTTGCTTCGTGATTCCTTTCATCTTTCCCACTTCTTCCACTAATCCGGTAAACATGGGTTTCCTCCTCAAAGGTTCGCTAATGCAGCAAACCTACTTCAAAACAACATAAATCCTGCGATTATGCCAGAGATTTGTTCAACGCCTTATCCTTAATAAACTGGATATCCCGAGACGCAAATGTCCTCGCCGGCCATTTCTACGCTTACTCGATCTAGGGAAATAGCATCGGCCATTTTTTCGAATCCAGCGAAAGTAAATGTACCTGGTGCATCTAAGCCGCCGATAATCTTGGTCGCGTAATACAGCATGATTTTATCAATAAGACCTGCCTCTAACATTGCACCATTTAATTGACCGCCGCCTTCAAGCAAGATTGAGCCGATTTCAAGCTCCCCCAGCTTCTTCATCCCTTCACTGAGATCCACTTTTGCTCCCGTACCGCAAATGATGACCTCAATCCCTGCTGCTTCAAGCGCTTCTCGGTTTTCCGAGCTTGCTTGGCTGGAAGTTAAAACAATCGTTCTAATTGAGCGATCCGTTACAACTCTGGCATTAAGCGGCAGCCTTAGTGCTGAATCCACGATTATACATATCGGATCAATTGCAGGGACAGATGCTCTCGTATTGAGCAGCGGATCGTCCGCAAGTACTGTTCCGATGCCAACCATAATGGCTTCATGCTGATGACGCAGCGTATGAACCTGCTCGCGAGCAACTGCACCAGTCACCCATCGGCTATCGCCTGAATGGGAAGCAATTTTGCCATCAAGCGTACTCGCAGTTTTTAAAGTAACGAATGGGAGGCGGGTCGTAATGTACTTATTAAATTTTTCATTCATTTGCTGCGATCTTTGCTCGAATACGCCAACCGTAACGTCGATCCCTTCTTCACGAAGCCTTGCAATGCCTCGGCCTGACACTGCTGGATTAGGATCGCCGCTTGCGACTACAACCCTTGCAGCTTTCGCATCAATGATACGTTCACAGCATGGAGGTGTCTTTCCAAAATGACTGCATGGCTCTAACGTTACATAAACGGTTGCTCCTTCAGCCGCATCTCCCGCCATCTGAAGCGCATGCACTTCAGCATGACCGGTTCCTCGCTTTAGATGCGTGCCAATGCCGACAATCGCACCATCCTTTACGACGACGCAGCCTACAACAGGATTAATGCCGGTTTGACCCGAAGCTTTTGCAGCCATATCCAATGCTAATCCCATATAATATTCATCATTTAAAATGTCCATAAACAAAAAACACCCCCATCGGCATACGATCCGACAGGGGTGATGAAAGATAAAACGAGAACTACGACAAAACCGATCGATGTTGTCGGCTTTGAGAGCCGTCCCTATCTTACGTCGCAAAATTGCGAAATCGGTTTGTAAAGTACACTAAATAAACTAACCTAATATGTATGTGAAATAAAACACATACAAATAAGCAGTAAATTGTAGCTGTCGAAGCATCCCCTTCTCCCATCCAGACTGTACTGTCGGTCCCGGAGTTTCACCAGGTCCACCGTTCTAATCGTATTCTATCCAAATGATCTTGGATAAAATGCCGTTTAAACCGGGTCACGGACTGACGAGAGGCACAGAAATTCGGTTATCCGATATTCTGTGCCTTCCCGATCACCGCCGRTTAGGAATTTCACCTACCCCGAAGGATTGCTGCACTTACAATATTATAGTTAGTATCTTAACATTAAATCGTTTCGACTTCAACCTTTTCCATTTTGTCTCCGCCTTTGAAAGCATCAACAAACTCCATACCTTTTGAAACCTTGCCAAAAACAGTATGTCCGCCATCCAAATGCGGTTGTGGTGCATAACCGATATAGAATTGGCTGCCGCCTGTATTGCGACCAGCATGCGCCATTGCTAGAGAACCGCGCTCATGCTTATTAGGGTTGATTTCACAATCGATTTGGTATCCAGGACCGCCTGTACCTGTTCCGTTTGGACATCCGCCTTGAGCGACGAAACCTGGGATAACACGGTGGAAAGTAAGACCGTTGTAAAAACCTTCGTTAGCAAGCTTTTCAAAGTTTGCTACTGTGTTCGGCGCGTCTTGATCGAATAGATCGATAAGAACCTCTCCGCCGTTTGCTAGTGTGATTTTTGCTTGTTTAGCCATTGCTGCATCTACCTTTCTTTTATCCGAATAAGACTACGTTACCAATTTCGCTCTTATTTCGCAAGCGATGATTTTTGAAGTCTTGCCGGAATGACGTCATTGCAAACGATATTTTCAAGCGATTCACGCTTAACAGCAAGGTCTGCCTGACCATCTTTAACGAAAACGACAGCCGGACGACGAATGCGGTTATAGTTGCTCGCCATTGCATAATTATAAGCACCCGTACAGAAAACAGCAAGTAAGTCGCCATTTTTTGCTTTAGGCAATTCCAAATCCCAAATGAGCATGTCGCCACTCTCGCAGCATTTGCCCGCGATGGAAACCGTTTCTTCAGCAGCTTCATTCGCACGATTAGCGAGTACTGCTTCATATTTGGATTGGTATAGCGCTGGGCGAGGGTTGTCCGTCATACCACCGTCTACTGCAATGTATTTACGTACACCTGGAATATTTTTGCTTGTACCAACTGTATACAAAGTTGTTCCTGCATCGCCAACCATACTGCGGCCCGGCTCTACCCAAATCTCAGGCAATGGGAACTCGGCATCTGTAAACTTCGAAATGATAGCGCCAGTAATTGCCGCAACATATTCGCTGATTGGCAATGGTGTGTCGCCATCAACATAACGAATACCAAAGCCGCCGCCAAGATTGATTACTTTAAACGTTAGGTTAAGCTCATTACGAATCTCAACCGCGAAATCAGCAACCTTGTCCACAGCCATACGGAAGCCTTCAACTTCGAAAATTTGCGATCCAATATGGGAATGAACGCCCAAAACAATCAGGTTAGGCAAAGCAATTGCTTCTTGAATCGCTTGTTTCGCCGCGCCATTGCCAAGGTCGAAACCAAATTTTGAATCCGTTTGTCCAGTAGAAATATAGTCATGCGTATGTGCTTCAACGCCAGGCGTGATACGAAGTAGAATGTTTACTTTCTTGCCTTTATCGCCAGCAAGAGCATTCAGAAGCTGAAGCTCCATGAAATTGTCAACTACAAAGCAGCCGATACCAGCATCAAGCGCCATGTTGATTTCCTCAGGCGTTTTGTTGTTGCCGTGGAAATGGATACGTTCAGCAGGGAAGCCTGCTTGCATTGCTGTGTAAAGCTCACCGTCGGATACAACATCCAGCGACAGCCCTTCTTGCTCAGCAATCGCACACATTGCCATTACACTAAACGCTTTGCTTGCGTATGCGACTTGAAATCTAAGACCTGATGCTTTGAAGGCTTCTACATACTCGCTTGCGCGCTTACGAACAAGAGCCTCATCCACAATATATAGTGGCGTACCAAACTGTGCAGCCAAATCAGCTACATCACAGCCGCCAATTTCCAAATGTCCTTTTTCGTTAATATTACTAGTTCCATGCAGGTACATAATTTCCCCTCAGCTTTCTTCTATCTGCATGCAGATAGAACGGATAGAATTTGCATTAATAGGTTTAGTATAACGCAATCTACCCGGACTACGAAATGGATAAATCCACATTTCATTTGCATTTTATGAATCTACTCTGTATTTGGCATCTTATCGCTCTGCTGAGGCCGCAAAATATTTGGGCGCTGCCGGTTGTACAGGACTGGCTGACGGATGATAATGCTCCAAAGGGCGTGCATATCAAACGGTATAATCGGCCACATATACGGACGGTTGAATGAGCGCTCTTTGATCAGCATCAACAAAATTGCCGTCGTCGCAATGACGAAACCCGGCACACTGAAGGCGGCCACCGATATGATTAACACGAGCCTTACGATTCGATTCGCAAGTCCAAGCTCATAACTTGGTGTTGCGAACATCCCAATCGCTGAAATCGCCATATACAAAATAACTTCATTTACAAAGACGCCGGTCTTAACTGCAATATCACCAATGAGAATCGCAGCAACTAACGACATAGCCGTTGCGAGAGATGTTGGCGTATGAACAGAAGCCATACGCAGCAAATCCACGCCTATCTCAGCTAACAGAAATTGTACGACTAATGGCAGTTTGCCGGTCTTACTCGGACCAATAAACTCAAGAGCAACAGGCTTCATTTCCGGATGCATGACGAACAGCAGCCATAACGGCAGCATGAACAACGATGCCAAAATACCTATAAATCTCACCCATCGCAGATAGGTGCCAATAAATGGTGTTTGTCGATTTTCCTCTGCATGCTGCATTAGATCGGTATAAGTAGTCGGCAGCGTCATAACACTTGGCGAAGTATCAACGAATACAGCTACAGCACCCTCCAGCAGATGTGCTGCTACCGTATCGGGTCTCTCTGAATATCGAACAAGTGGGAAGGGATTCCAGCCCCTTTTTACAGTGGACTCCTCCAGTTGCTTGTCCGCAAGCGGCAAGCCGTCTATTTTAACCATAGCGATTTTGTCTTTGACGGACTTAAGCAGCTCCTTGTCCACAATATCGTCGATATAAGCAATACAAACGTCCGTTTGTGTCCGATCGCCCACCCGCACAATTTCATATCGAAGCTGGGGATCACGCAGCCGTCTGCGAACAAGTGAAATGTTGACCATCAACGTTTCTACGAAGCCATCTCTGCTGCCGCGTACAACCTTCTCAAGCGAAGGCTCCTCTGGTCCTCTTGCGGGGAAAGCCTTCGCATCAATCATGAGAACACTGGATTCACCATCAATAAACAATGCGGTTACACCGGATAACACGCACGTCAGCATGTTATTCCAATCGTCTTCCTTTATGACCTGCGCCGCAGGAACATATAAATCAAGGAAAGAATGAAAGGCATCCGCAGATAAATCCTCGGGTTGGAGATACGTTAATCGCTTGAGCACATCTGACAGTAGCGTATCCTTAACCAAACCGTTCAACGACAACATTGCTGTGCGCTTCTCGCCAAACGTCATCTCTCTCACAACAACGTCGAAGCTTACTTTATAACCAATCTCATTTTCCAATCTCATCAGAACTTCATCCAAATCGCTCGGAATCGGAGTTATGTCCTTATTGCCGTTCTTATTGGAAACAGCTGTGCTGACATTGTTTTTTTTATTTCCACTACCGAATGATGTTTTGTTTCGAGCAACTCCCGATTCCTCTTTCTGTTGATCCTCATTGACTTCTAGAAACGGAGGTCTTCCATTTTGTTCATTATCGTTGTCATGAAAATTTTCATTGTCATTCATGTTAGCTCACCCCATCCTTACTGTATCACCATTGAAATACTAACCAATCGAATAATGAGCCCAACGTTTTGCCTAGAACCATTGCCATGACGAGACTGACCATATAAGCAGATAAATTCATTCTTTTGGCCAAAATCGGGAGCACATTCATTACCTCAGTCAAGGCTGCTGCGAGCATCCCCACAAACATGCCATCAATCAGTCCTGTCGCACTTAAAAATAGACCCGAAGGCAGCGAAAGCTTCCAGCTCATAAAATCAGCAAAGGTCCAGTACAGCGAACCGGATATGACGGCGGTCTCAAACCACACTGACATCCGGTAAGCATTAGCAACTTGAGCGAGCCGCGGAATGAGATCAAGGACAATTAGCAATGCTACCAACCCACTGCCTACAGCAAGACCCCCTGCCAAGCCTAGCAGAGCAATAAAAATATTAGCAGCAGCACTAATCATGCTTGTCCCCCTGCGTTTGATCGTAATCCGATTTTTTACGCATTTCGTCGGCGATGACATAGGCATTTACATTTTCTTGATACATATAGAGCTCAACCTCAAGCGGGTTAGGCTCCTCATTGAATCGTTTACGGAATAAATGGTTGAAAAACAATACCATCCCAAGTCCAATGCCCAGAGAATAAGGGATTTGAAACCATAGCGGATGCTCCGTGCGCTTCCCCGTTATCAGCTCGACAATTCGGATATGAACCTCCTTCATACTGACATCCGTATGAAAATTCATAATCGCAAGGCCCGCTCCAAAGAACAGCAGCAGCCACGAAAAAATAAGCACTGCAATACGCGGTTTTACTGGCTTCTCCGCCACCATAACGAGCACTTGAGGGTCACCATAGGCTTCTACAGTTAAATCCGGCTCAAGCTCTCTTATCGCTTTGACGATTTGAAGCAAGTCTATAACGACGCGATTGCCATCCGCCTTCTTGTGCTCGTAAAGAACAAGCCCCTTCAAGCGGTTCTCAAGCAAGTCATCCTTTGCGAGCAGCCTCGCTGCTTGGCCTAAGGAAACGCGTTGATTCGGTTTCATGTATATCCGTTTTTTCAGACGCAGATAGAGGACCGAATGGTTTGGTTTTGCCATTTGTCAACTTCCCTTCTGCTGATACGTTGGTGTATGTTTCCCTTTTAGTATGATAAAAGGACGATTCGGATACTCATGCAAATTGAGGTAAAAAATAGAATAAAACCAAACCGCCTTAAAGGGCGATTTGGTCTCGGATGGACTGCAATATTTTTTTCTCAAGCCGTGATACCTGTACTTGTGATATACCAAGCCTGCTCGCTACTTCGGATTGCGTTTTGTCACGGTAATACCGCAAATATACAATCAATCGTTCACGCTCGCTTAGACCTTCGATGGCTTCCACAAGCGCAAGCTTGTCAAACCACCGATCCTGAGATTCATCGGCTATTTGATCCATCAGCGTGATAGGGTCCCCGTCATTTTCAAACACAGTTTCGTGTATCGAAGTTGGCGGCTTATTCGCTTCTTGAGCGAATACAACATCCTCTGGGGTAATGCCCAGCCGCTCCGCAACCTCGCTAATGGTGGGCAATCGACCTAACGTTTTGGAAAGCTCATCCTTCATTTTGCGCACCTTATTGGCGGTTTCCTTAAGGGATCTGCTAACTTTCAACGTACCATCATCGCGTAAAAATCGCTGAATTTCCCCAATGATCATGGGAACTGCATAAGTTGAAAACTTAACATCATAAGACAAATCAAATTTGTCTACTGATTTAAGCAATCCTATGCAGCCGATTTGGAACAAATCATCGGGCTCATAACCACGATTGATGAACCGCTGCACGACTGACCAAACTAGCCGAATATTACACTGTACGAGTGTATCTCTTGCAAGCGTATCGCCGGACTGACTTAACGCAATAAGCCGCTTCACTTCCGCGTCATCCAAGTATGGCTGGGCCGTCTGCTTTAGATTGACATCCATGAGGTTCAACCCCTATACGCTAATTGTAGAGCGCTTTTTTCGATTCAATTCGTTTAAGCATTGCTACGCGTGTGCCGCCGTCTACCTGACTTGAAACCTCAAAACGATCCATAAAGTTTTCCATAATCGTGAAGCCCATTCCAGAGCGCTCAAGCTCAGGCTTCGACGTATAAAGCGGTTGACGAGCAAGCTCCAAATCTTCAATTCCGCGACCGTTATCCGAAACCGTTAAGGAAACCGAATCTCCTTCAATTCTTGCCTCTATTTTGACCTGACAAGTAGGATCGTTCTCGTAGCCATGTATAATCGCATTCGTTACAGCCTCGGACACAGCCGTTTTCAAATCATTCAGCTCCTCGAGCGTCGGATCCAGCTGTGACACAAATGCCGCTACCGCGATTCGTGCAAAGGCTTCGTTTTCCGATCGGGCGCTGAAGGAAAGCGTCATTTCATTGGAACCGTTCATGACACCACCTCCAAACTAGAAATTGCGGTACGTTCGTTTTCATGAATCGTCAGAATTTTGAACAGACCCGACATTTCGAATAGGCGATGAACATTCGGATTCACATCGCAGACGACCATTTTTCCACCCTTGCTCTTCACCTGCTTGTATCGGCCCAATATGACGCCTAGACCGGAGCTGTCCATGAACTGCAGCTCCTTCAAGCTAAGAATGACATGCTCGCTGTTACCGCGAAGTAGAGCCTCTTCCATCTTAAAGCGTACGACATCGGCAGTATGATGATCCAACTCGCCCCGAAGCCTTACGATCAGCACATTGCGGTATTGCTCCAATTCTGCTTGCAGACTCATTATGCTGTTCATCTCCTCTAGGTTTTTTCAAACACAAGCAAACGTCTTTGGCGTCTTTCGGACGCTAAGACAGCTTTGACGGTGAACCATAAGGCAAGTATAAGAAAACGATATACTTGCTTATCTATTAAGAAAGAATAGGTCATACCTATACCTCTCCTAACCTTTCACCGTGAAACGTGGACTGATCTGCGGTGAGTCAGGTTCAGCCGTTTACACTTGCCGAGATAGAACTAGCAATTCTCCAAAATGCTTCACGATTCCTGCATGCCGACAAAACTAGAAGCATACCGCTAACAGCTGACAAAAAACGAGTCGCTTTCAGACATAAAGTTTATGTGTTTGTTACGAAAATAGACCAGAGAAGGAACGCTTCAACAATTTCCACCAGCCTGCCCGTTCAATAGACAAGGGAGCATCCACATCAAATTCTTTGAGCACTTGATCGCCTTGATAGACAACAAGCTTTCCAATCGGTTGACCGATTTGAACTGGCGCCTTGAGCGGACCCGCAATTTTCAGCTCATAACGGATATCTTTAGTTGGACTGCCCTTTTTAAGCAGAACGCTGTACGCATGCTTAGCGACAAGCGGAAGTTCTGCGGCAGTGCCCTTCTCGATTTTCAGCGTCCCCATCGATTCGCCTTCTTTAATAATCGAGTGATTCATATACTGCGCGAACGTGTAATCGAACATTTGCGAAACTTCAGCATTTCTGGTTTTCGTATCCGGCTCTCCCATTACAACAGCAATGACCCGCATGTCATCACGCCTAGCTGTAGCCGAGAGGCAATATTTGGCTTCACTTGTGAAGCCAGTCTTCAAACCATCAGCGCCACTATAAAAACGTACTAGCTTATTCGTATTTACGAGCCAGAAAGGCTTCGCGGACGTCTTCCTTAAGTAATCCTGATAAAGCCCTGTATATTTGGTTACTTCCGAATGCTTTAACAACTCCCGCGACATCACCGCAATATCATGCGCCGATGAGAAATGATTGGCTACAGGCAGGCCGTTTGGGTTAGAAAACTGTGTATCGTTCATGCCAAGCTGCTGGGCCCGTTCATTCATCATCGTTACGAATTGCTGCTCTGTACCCGCAAGCTTCTCAGCCATAGCGACGGATGCATCATTGCCTGATGCGAGCGCTATGCCCTTAATCATATCGTCTACGGTCATTTCTTCTCCCGGCTCAAGAAAGATTTGAGAGCCGCCCATAGAAGCTGCGTATTCGCTCGTTTGTACCTTGTCTGTAAGTTTAATCTTGCCGTCATCAAGTGCCTCCATAATAAGCAGCAGCGTCATTATTTTGGTGATACTTGCAGGCGGTAGCTTATCATGGCTATTTTTTTCGTAAATAACCGTCCCGCTATCCGCATCCATAAGGATGGCAGAACGAGCTGAAGGTGCTAAATTAGCGTTAGAGGCCTGACTTTGCGGCGCAGGGGTCGGACCGGGAGCTGGTGTTGGCTCCACAGCAGCAAAAGCGGCTGTCGGCAGCACAAGCGCGAATGCAAGAATGATTATACAGAGCTTCATAGTACGATTTACCAACTAAATCTCCTCCTGTTCAAGTTTTGTGAAGCAAAACTCGCTTCGTAAGCATTCACTTAGTTTTGTGAAGCAAAACTCGCTTCGTAAGCATTTGCTTAGTTTTGAGAAGCAAAACTTGCTTCGTAAGCATCCGCTTAGTTTTGTGAAGCAAAACTCGCTTCGTAAGCATTCACTTAGTTTTGAGATGCAAAACTTACTTCGTAAGTGTTCTAAGCTGCGCAATTCGCTTATATTTCTCTTTTTAGTGTTGACTCTTAAGTTGGAAATTATTCCATCAGCTAGAGTTAATTGAAACGCAAAAAAATCCGCCCCCAAATTGCGGAGCGGATTTCATAATAAAATATTTAATTATACCTAGTAATGCCTTCTGCTGTTATTACGGATAATAGCAATGGACGAGACAGCGGCTTCTCCGAAGATATCGTATATGCTTGCTTTACTCGCTCAGCAACTGCAAGTGTGGATTCATTTGATTCACGGACATGAAGCAGGGCAAGCGTATCACCAGCATTTACAGGATCTCCAAACTTCTTGCGAAGCGTGACTCCAACGGCGTAATCAATTGAAGCGTCGTATGTCGCCCTTCCTGCACCAAGCAGCATAGCGGCTATCCCCAGCTGTTCGGCTTCAATCGCGTTGACAAAACCAGAGTCCGAAGCTTTCACTTCTACAATGAAAGGCGCTTGCGGAAGCTTCGTTGGATCATCAACAATTGAAGCGTCCCCACCCTGTGCAGTAATAAATGCTTTGAACTTATCTAAAGCTGCTCCGCTTGCGATCTGATCACGCAGCAGCTGCTTCGCAGACTCCACAGAATCGGATTTCCCGCCTAAGATAACCATATGTGCCCCAAGCGTTAAACAAAGCTCTGTAAGATCCTCAGGGCCATTTCCTTTGAGCGTTTCAATTGATTCTTGTACTTCTAAAGCATTTCCGATCGCAAAGCCAAGCGGCTGATCCATATCACTTATAACAGCAGCCGTATTGCGTCCGACTTCTGTTCCGATATCTACCATCGCTTGCGCTAATTGCTCAGAATGCTCTAGCGTTTTCATAAATGCTCCACTGCCTGTTTTGACATCAAGCACGATGGCATTAGCGCCTGCAGCAATTTTTTTGCTCATTACTGAGCTTGCGATAAGTGGGATGGACTCTACTGTAGCGGTAACATCACGAAGAGCATATAGCTTCTTATCCGCTGGGGCAAGATTTCCGCTCTGCCCTATGACGGATAAACCAATATCGTTCACCTGTGTCATAAATTTCTCGCGTGAGAGCTCCGTACGAAAGCCTTCAATGGATTCCAGCTTATCAATCGTGCCGCCAGTGTGGCCTAAGCCTCGACCGGACATTTTGGCAACAGGAATGCCTACGGATGCGACTAATGGCGCAAGGATCAAAGTTGTTTTATCCCCCACGCCTCCTGTGCTATGTTTATCGACTTTAATTCCGCTAATAGGACCAAGATCGACCTGATCGCCTGAATTAGCCATTGCAAGCGTTAAAGCTGCTGTTTCTCTAGGCGTCATCCCTTGAAAAAAAACAGCCATCGCCCATGCTGACAGCTGATAATCCGGGATATCGCCACGAGAATAACCATCAATTAAAAAAGTTAACTCCGAAGCGGTCAGCTCGCCGCCATCTCTTTTCTTCTGTATAAGATCTACCGACCGCATTTGTCCCTCTCCATTCGCCATTACGTTGTTGATCCGTTATAAAGCGCGTCGTTCCCTCTGCACCTGGACAATAATTTCATCTAAAGTCTGGCTTAGTACAAGCACGTCCAAGTGCTGAAGGCTTTCGTTCAATAGAGCTGCTTCTATCATTTTTTTACGCAACTGCTCCATCTGCGTGAGAACTTGCTTGTCCATGTCATTGTCCACTCCATCTTTCTTTGATCATGGACATTATACGACGAAACGTAAAAAAAACACTGTCATATTGAGTCGACGAATATATTACAATTGTGTTACGAATTTGTTACATTTTCGCAATCAATGCATTAACTAGACCCAAAAATTGGGACTTGACACGTTCAGTCGTTTCCATAACTTCTCCATGCGACAGCGGTTGATCCAAAATACCCGCTGCCATATTGCTAATACACGATATTCCGATGACCTCAATCTCTGAATGACGTGCTGCAATGACTTCGGCAACAGTCGACATTCCGACAGCATCAGCTCCAAGAACCCGCAGCATTCGAATTTCTGCTGGTGTCTCATAAGTTGGTCCAAGCAAACCTGCATACACACCTTCACGAAGTGTAAAGCCTTGCTCTTTTGCAATATCTCTTGCAACAGCGCGCAAACGCTTGCTGTATGCCTCCGACATATCTGGGAACCTTACGCCAAGCTCGTTGTCGTTTGGTCCTATTAACGGATTTTTGCCAGTCATATTCAAATGGTCTGAAATCAACATTAGGTTGCCTGCTTCATAATCCATATTGACACCGCCAGCTGCATTGGTAACAAGCAATGTCTTCACACCTAGCGCCTTCATGACACGTACAGGAAATGCCGTTAGTTCCGGACCATAACCTTCATACATATGAAAACGACCGCGCATCAGCAACACCGTTCTGCCCGAAAGTGTACCAATGAGCAGCTCGCCCGCATGTCCTTCAACAGTAGAAATCGGGAAATGAGGAATATCATGATATTGAATCGTAATCGCATTTTCCAAATAATCTCCAAGCACGCCAAGTCCCGAACCCATAATCAAACCAATTTCCGGTCTTTGCTCTGTTTGAGCCTCGATATATTGTGCTGCTTCCTTAATGTTTGCTGCTGTTAGTCCTGCCGAAGTAATTGTTGTCATTCTATTTCCTCCTAAAAGTATGTTCATAAAACGATTTGTACCCAATTGAAAAAAAAATTATTTTTGTTCCCGTGTAATAAGCTCAGACAGGAAGCTGATTCCGTTAGGTGGTGCTGTAACACCAAAATTATCGGCTATTGTTGCTCCAAGATCAGAGAACGTAGAACGTACTTGGAGAGGCCCTGGCTCGTTAAAAGCAGGACTCATGAGCAATATTGGTACGTATTCACGAGTATGGTCTGTACCTGGATGTACGGGGTCATTGCCATGGTCCGCTGTCACGATAAGCAAGTCTCGCTCGCCAAGCTGTTTCTCAAGCAAAGGAATTGCTACGTCGAACTCTTCCAAAGCGGAGGCGTAGCCAATTGGATCGCGGCGATGGCCATAAAGCGAGTCGAAATCTACAAGGTTCGTGAACAGAAGGCCTTTAAAAGGCTGCTTCAGTTGTTCGATCGTTTTGTCGATGCCGTCCGCATTGCTTTTTGTCGGAGTAGAAGCTGTAATGCCTTCTCCGTCAAAAATATCATTGATTTTCCCAATTGCAATGGAATCGAAACCAGCGTCCTTCAACGCATTCAATACTGTTGGCTGTGGAGGCTTCACCGCGTAATCATGACGATTAGGCGTTCGTTTAAAAGCGCCTGGCTCGCCAATATAAGGTCTTGCGATGACGCGCCCTACTGTGAAGCGCTCGTCCATTGTCAGCTCTCTTGCTATTTCACAAGCGCGGTAGAGCTCCTCGAGCGGAATGATGTCTTCATGCGCAGCAATTTGAAATACACTATCAGCTGATGTATATACAATCCATGCGCCAGTTTCCATTTGCTCGGCACCCAGCTCATCGAGTATGTCTGTACCGCTTGCTGGTTTGTTTCCAATGACTTTACGGCCTGTTCGCTCTTCGAAAGGAGTAAGCAGCTCAGGAGGAAAACCGTCCGGAAACGTTTGAAATGGCACTGTCATTTCTAGCCCCATAAGCTCCCAGTGACCAGTCATCGTATCCTTGCCAACGGACACCTCAGCCATTTTACCATAATATGCTGCGGGAGCTTCTTCAGATGGACTCCAATCATGGATGCTCGCTATTCGATCAAGCCCCCACCTTCTAAGATTCGGAAGCTGCGTTGAAGGTGCTTTTTCTATGATATGGCCTAGCGTATGTGAGCCAAGATCACCGAATGCCTCAGCATCTGGCAGTTCACCTATTCCAACGCTATCCAATACGATTACTGTTATTCGATCAAATCTCATATGTATGACTACCTCCTCTGTAATTGGGATTTATCGATGTCGACCATTATTAAGCACGCGGATGAGCTCGAGAATAAACTTCTTTCATTCGCTCTTTGGACACTTGGGTATACTTGAGCGTAGATGATATATCCGCATGTCCTAGCAGTTCCTGAACAGAACGAATATCCGCTCCGTTATCGAGTAAATGTGCTGCTACGGAATGTCTAAGCGTATGTGGCGTAATCTCTTCTTCAATCCCAGCTTCCTTCGCGTACTTCTTTATCGTCTTCCAAAATCCTTGTCTTGTCAAACGTGTTCCTAAATGATTTAGAAACAAAGCCGATTCAGACGCTCTTTCTGTCAGCAATTCATCACGGCCATATTGCAAATAGTCTACAATTGCCTCCGAAGCTAATTTCCCGAAAGGAACAAGCCGTTCCTTTTGGCCTGTACCCATACATTGAATAAATTCTAGCTGCATATTAACATGCTCAATATTAAGCGAGACAAGCTCTGACACTCTTATTCCTGTTGCATAAATGAGCTCCAGCATGGCTTTGTCACGTTTGCCGGCTGCACTTGAGCAATTCGGCGTCTCAAGCAGCTTATTCGTCACAGAGACGCTTAATATGCTTGGCGGCTTCTTCTCCTGCTTTGGGGCCTCCATATAGATAGACGGATTGCTTTGAATAACGTCCTCTGCGAGAAGAAAATGAAAAAATGCTCGTACTGACACGATGTGCCTGGATAACGTAGCGGCTTTCCTGCCCTGTTCCTTCAAGTGGAGCATATACCTCGACATGTGATGCCGCTTCACAGCAGTAAGCTCGGTCAAGCCTAGCTGGTCAATATAAGCTATAAATTGATTCAAATCCCGCTCATATGAAGAAAGCGTATTTGCTGACAAACCTCGTTCTACCTGCAAATGTTGAATGTAGCGATTTAAATGAGCCTTCATTGGACTTCCTTTCACATAAGACACCATTCTAACATGCTTTTCTACAAAAATATTCAACATTCGACTCTATTAATCCTGCTTGAGATCGTTTATCTGCACAACCTTAACAATCCTTTACTCTCCATACCAATAAAACCAGCGAAGCCGATCGGCAGCATCTTTACTGTCTGGAGAATTAGGGTCCGTCACAAAAACCTTCATGGCATGCCCTTTAGGCTCACGATAAGGATGAATAGGTGAAATCGCGTCGGCAAGCCAGCGATAGCCCCCTGTGACGACAAAAAGCAAAACTACAAAAACAAAAATAAAGAAAATACGGCTCGTCCATCTCCGTATCGAGAAAACCATGTAAACCAGCCTCCTTCATTAGCCGATACGTTGTCACTTGTCCATCCGTATCACCATATGAGGAGGCAGGTTCTATTATGTCAATCATCCTTCAATTGCTCGTAAGGAACGTTATTCAACAAATTTTCTAATGGCACATAAGGCTGATTGGTCGCTGTAGCAACCGGCTTATACGTTACTTTACCTGCATGAGTATTCACGCCTTTTTGCAGCGGCAAGCTTTTTTGAACAGCGTTCATGCCATTATTCGCCAAATCAAGCGCATAGGAGCTCGTTACGTTCGTTAAAGCGATAGTCGACGTCCGCGGCACTGCGCCTGGTATATTAGCAACGGCATAATGAACGACCCCGTGCTTCATATAGATTGGATCTTTATGCGTTGTCGGCCGGTCTACCGTTGCAATCGATCCGCCTTGGTCGACTGCTACATCGACGATTACTGCACCTTTTTTCATACTTTGTACCATCGGTTCTGTTACCAAATGTGGTGCGCGTGCACCTGGAATAAGAACTGCCCCTATAAGCAAATCTGCTTTTGCAACAGCTTCTGCAATATGATACGGACTCGACATCAGCGTATGAATTCTTCCGCCAAAAATATCATCCAAATATCTCATACGATCGGCACTTTTCTCCAAAATAACTACATTTGCACCCATCCCCAGTGCAATTTTCGCCGCATTTGTCCCTACGATTCCGCCACCAATAATGACGACCTCTGCTGGTGGAACGCCTGGAACCCCGCCGAGCAGCACCCCTCTTCCACCGTTAAACGCTTCTAAAAACTGCGCACCTACCTGCACTGACATTCTGCCTGCCACTTCACTCATCGGCGTAAGCAGCGGCAGGCTGCCGTTTGCAAGTTGTATCGTCTCATAAGCGATACCAGTCACTCCACTGTCCACGAGCGCTTTCGTTAAGTCAGGGGCTGCGGCCAAATGCAAGTACGTAAACAGCAACAAGCCTTCGCGAAAATAACCGAACTCCTCAGAAAGAGGCTCTTTCACCTTCATAATCATTTCCGCACGCGTCCATACCTCTGCTGYGGTCGCAACGATCTCAGCACCTTCACGCTCGTAATCGCTGTCTTCAAAACCACTACCGCTGCCCGCTCCTGTTTCTACAAGCACTTTATGCCCAGCTCCTGACAACATCGTAACGCCAGCGGGAGTTAAGGCAACACGGTACTCGCTTTGTTTAATTTCTTTTGGTACGCCTACAATCATGCCCATTTCCTCCTCTAAAGCTTTGTGATTGTTGATGCTTAAATAACCGCTTTCTATGTTGTATGAGAGTTCGGCATGGAATGATCGTCCTTTCCATGAACTTCACAGCAAAATATATGTAGAACATAAGCTTCAATTCTATACTTTGTTATATTTCGAAAAATATGTGTCAAAGTGACAAGTACCCATACCGAAATACGTCCTATCCCATAGACTGAAAAAGGAATTGCTTGATTAGGGGGTTCTAGGTCCATTGTCAAAATTAAAAGGTATATTTAAAAGCTGTATTTCTTGTAAATCGTCTCAAAACACCAATCGGAAGCTAATAACACTCCAATCAGCTAAATCCTATAAACGCTGTCTTCGGCATCTCAAACAACTCGGAATTACCCCGTTCAAAACCGTCTCAAAAAGCCGAATCATCGGTTGTCATTTTCATAAAAACTCGTCTTTACAGTCACTCTTGAATCTTCCGCAAGTTAAGCTTGTCGAAAAAGATTTCAAAATCCGCGCTCACGGCCTTCAGAATAATAATACTAGGAAACACAGCTATGCAATGCCCCTGCTCACGCCAGCTACAATACCCGCAATTTTGCCATGGAATGTTATTCGAGTAAAAGCACCCAAAGCATGGGCTAGAACACGGGGAAAATCCATTAATGTCGCTATCCTCGACACAGGAATCGCCAATCATCCCGACTTGAATATCGCTGGCGGGATTAACACAATCAACGGCGGTTCTTACGCTGACGATAATGGTCATGGCACCCATGTGGCAGGCATCGTCGCAGCAACGGGTAGAGCTGGCAAATCATTGGGTACCGCTCCTGAGGTGAATTTATATGCAGTTAAAGCGCTGAATGAGGACGGAGAAGGATTTGTTTCGGATATTATTGAGGGTATCCATTGGTGTGTCAAAAACCGCATGAATGTCATAAATATGAGCTTTGGCGTGCTCGGCTCAGAAAGCAGCGATACGCTGCACAACGCGATAAAACGTGCAGCAAAACAAGGCATCCTAATTGTTGCATCAGCCGGCAATGAAGGTCGTTCAAGCGGAGTAATCGACGAACCAGCTTCTTTTAAAGAGACAATAGCGGTAGCGGCTACGACAAAAGCAAATAAAATAGCTACTTTCAGCAGCAGAGGCAGCGGGATCTCCGTTTCAGCCCCCGGCGAAAACATATTATCCACATGGCTTGGCGGCAAATACGAGAAGCTCTCCGGCACTAGTATGGCTTCACCTCATGTTGCAGGCGGAGCAGCCTTGCTGCTTGCAGGAAAACCTGGACTTAGTCCCTACGCGGTAAAAACAAGGCTGCAAAAAAAAGCGCTGAAGCTGAACAATTATAGTTCGCTTGCACAAGGTGCTGGATTAATGCAGCTTGATCATATTTTTAAAGCTTAAAAGAATGCCAAAACGGCTTGCCGTCCAGTTATGCTGGGCAGCCAAGCCGTTTATGATTGATTCTCATTTGGGTTTGCAAGGTCGTTTTTCTCTTTGCATCGATGACATATGCCTTGAAAATCAAGGCGATGATCGAGCACAAAAAATCCGTATTCCTGCTCTAGCCTTTCTTCTAAAGGCAAAAGCCAGTCTTCCTTGATTTCATCCATAGTTCCACATTGTACACATATGAGGTGATGGTGGTGATGTTTATTGCTGTCCGTACGAAGATCGTACCGCGCTACCCCGTCGCCAAAATTCAATTTTTCGACAACATGCATTTCACTAAGCAATTCCAATGTCCGATAAACCGTTGCAAGTCCGATTTCTGGAGCTTTATCCTTAACTAGCATAAATACATCTTCAGCGCTAAGATGGTCATCTTCATTTTCAAGTAAAACTCGTACCGTTGCTTCGCGCTGCGGGGTTAATTTGTAGCCCTGCGACTGCAACTGTTGTTTAATCTTATCAATCCGGGCTTCCATGATTTCCCCCCTACCACATGACTGCGCCTTTTTCAGGAAAGGTTTCCTCTCATTATAGGGGCTAACATGCCGTAAAGTCAAACATTTTGGTGTCAGATTGTGGCGCTAACGGACGCGAGAAGGGGCGAAACCCAACTGATTAATGTTGGTGAAATATAAGCCTCTAACAATGCTGCTCCTGCAAAAAGAAATAGCATCAGCACAGCTGTTGATGTAAACGAGCCCAACTCAGGCGCAAGTTCCCCCTTCTGCCGGAGGAGCCTATTTTTGATAACGAACATGGAGAAGGATATTGCAGCAGCACTCATGATAACCATTGCCGGTATTGCAATAATATTCTGAGGCGCGATTGAGACCAGCGAGAACAGTACTCCCTTCCACGCATATTGATTGATCAGCGTCCCGACCGAAAACCCAACTAATGCCCCTTTCAAGAAATTAAGCGCGAGCACTCCCGGTATGCCAATCACCGTAATTCCGAGCAGCCATAGTACAAGCAGCCACTTGCTATGGAAAAAAAACCGATCCCAAAACGAATCCGAAGCTCCTGAACCGATGCCCTGATTGATCAGTTGAACATATTGATCTACATCTTGAGCTAGATCCTGCTGCTGCTCCAGCGTCAGTGCATTGACCATCAATGCGCCGAAAATGACACCTACGATAAAAAGAACCGACACAAAAACGTATAACGATAATTGATTTTTGGCCATGGTCACCGGACCTTTCGGAGTTGTTTGACCCCGCCCTAAAATTAGGGCCTTACTTTTAGATAGACCGCTACTTACTCAAAAGCTTTTCGAACCCATCCAAACCCTCCCTTCCAAGGGAGGACCCCAAGGGTTGCACCCTCTGGACACCCGCAACTCGACTAACGTTAGCGATCCTCTGTGCGGATATGCTTGGCTTACTGCGGAGCGCTTTCGTCCCTGCGGGACACGCTGGAAGTTTGTGATTGCATTGCATGCTGCTCAATTCTCGTTTTGAGCTACTTCAAAACTTTTAAAGCCTTCTAACATCAATTAAATCCTTTAAAATCATTTTAAAGAATAGCAGTAATGACTTTTTTGCATCGACTTTTTAAGTTAAAAGCTTTTCGAACCCACCCAAACCCTCCCTTCCAAGGGAGGGCCCCAAGGGTTGCACCCTCTGGACACCCGCAACTCGACTAACGTTAGCGATCCTCTGTGCGGATATACTTGGCTTACTGCGGAGCGCTTTCGTCCCTGCGGGACACGCTGGAAGTTTGTGATTGCATTGCATGCTGCTCAATTCTCGTTTTGAGCTGCTTCGTAACCTTTAAAACCTTTAAAAAGTTTAGTAGCAATGATTTGTCGCATACTTTTTTTTTAGATTTTAGTTAGAACCCTTACAAACACACCCTTCCAGGGAAGAGCTTCAGGTTGCACCCGCAGGTCTCCAGTAACTCTACAAACGTTGGCGGTACTCTGTGATGGAACATATGATTTAAGTTAGAGCGCTTCGTCCTTACTAGACACACTTGGAGATTGTCAGTTTCATTAGTTAGTTATTTAGTTTAGTTACAAACATATAGCCATATAGTAGAAAATTTAAAGGAATTTCAATATTTTTGAAAACCAAGTTTCAATTTTTGGGTGTTTTTATAATTTGCACTGATAATAACAACATAAATTTGTGCTTCTAGAAATTGAGATTGATCAATGAATAGATTAGTTTAAAACAATAAAAATCCACCGCTCTAGATGCTAACGGACATCAGATACCTTATTTAGCTATTTTCCACCTTTTTTCCGATCTTACGGACATAGGATCTCTTATTTAGGTTTAAAAGCATCGATTATGCTCCTTTTCATCCAAATAACGGAACTCATGTCCGTTAGTAGTCTGTTTTGGTCGATTTCTTCACAAATAACGGCTTTCATGTCCGTTAAGAGCGCATTTACCGTCGCAAAAGCAACCTTGATATACACAATGAACCTTGCAGGGCTAAATATGAGAAGTGCGTCCCCAAAAGTAAAAGAACCACCGCAAACCAAAAAATTAACACTCAAAAAAAATATAAGAGCAGTTAAATACAAAAAAACAATAAGCAAAATTAGAAATATACAGCTTACGGTTCTAGAGTTCTGCAGTTCTGCAGTTCTACAGTTCTACAGTTCTACAGTTCTACAGTTCTACAGTTCTAAAGTTATAGAGTTCTAGAGTTCTAGAGTTCTAGAGTTGTTGAGTTGTTGAGTTGTTGAGTTCTTGAGTTCTTAAGTTCTTAAGTTCTTGAGTTCTTGAGTTCTTGAGTTCTTGAGTTCTTGAGTTCTTGAGTTCTTGAGTTCTTGAGTTCTTGAGTTCTTGAGTTCTTGAGTTCTTGAGTTTTAGAGTTCTGCAGTTCTGCAGTTCTGCAGTTCTACAGTTCTACAGTTCTAGAGTTCTGCAGTTCTAGAGTTTACAGAGTTACAATTGTACAAATTTAAAGATTTAAAGATCTACAATCCACAGATCTAACGACCGGAATTCCAGAGATTCACTGCTCTATAGCTCTACAGATCTACCGTTCCAGATTTCCAGAGTTCCATAGCTCTACTGTTCTAAAGATCTACATCTCTGCATCTCTACAGCTCCACGAATGTACATCTCTACGGTTACATAGTTCTACATTCCTATAAATTTACAAAATCACTAAATTACCAAAGGGGTTGTCTTACTTTTCATTATATGAGGGGTTTGAGAGAGGTATGACGGGTATGTTGTGGGAAGACAGGGTCGGTTAGAACCGACCTGTCAAAGTGTATAGTTTCCAAGCGTAGACGGCTAGGATCGTTTTGGCGTCGCTAATACGGCCTTCTTGGATATAGGCTTCAGCTTGCTCGAGAGTGATGGCTTCAACTTTCAAGTCTTCATCTTCGTCAGGATTGATTACGCCCTGCTCCACTTTATCAGTGAAATAAATATATAGCTTCTCATCTGCAAACCCTGGTGATGTATAGAAAGCGCTTAGGAGAGTCAAATCATCAGAGCGGTAACCTGTCTCTTCTTCAAGCTCACGAGCTGCTGCTGTCATCGGATCTTCGCCTGGATCAAGCTTGCCAGCAGGAATCTCGATTTGGAATTTTTCCAGCGGCTTGCGAAATTGCTCCACTACAAGCAGTTTTCCATCCAAAAGCGCCATAACTGCTGCTGCTCCCGGGTGTTTGACGATTTCTCTAGTTGCTGTTCTGCCGTCTGCAAGCGTGACGGTATCAACCTGCAGCGTAATCATTTTACCTTCAAAAATAGGCTCTGTCTTAATCGTTTCCTCACGCCACAACTCAGCTCTTTGCTGCTCTTCCACTCGTATTCGCTCCTTAAAATTGAATTTGATTCTTTCGCATAACTTGTCCTGCCTCTGCATAACTATCATTATATCAAATCGACAGGGGAGATTAATATGAAACAATATGTTGCACTCAATCACTTGCGCTTAGTAGGAAAAGGCTGGGAAATAAAACATCAGCTCCGCAAGCTTTCTGCTTCATCCTTATCAAGAACACCCATGTCCGAATATACAAATGTCATCAGCGTACGCCGTGTTCCTTTGGAAAAAACGAATTAATCATGTCACGGACGCTTGCATTTAGACAAAAACCCTCCTTCCGCGATCAGCCAAAACTGAGCCGCAGGATCGAAGGGCTTTCTGTCATTTTACGGCAAGGCCAATCGAAGCTATTGCTTCTTAAGACCTCTGCTAATCCTATTATGCTTCAGACGCTTGTTTAATAATTTCAACGACAAGCTCAGTCGTTTTCACCAAATCATCAACCTTGATCTGTTCTTTCGTCGTATGAATATGCTCATAGCCAACAGCTAGATTGACTGTAGGTATGCCTAAGCCATTAAAAATATTTGCATCGCTTCCCCCGCCAGAATGGAATGTACGCGGCGTACGGCCGATTGCTGTGATTGCTTTTTTGGCAAGCTGTACTACAGGATCTGCATCATCGTATTGATAAGCAGGGTAAATGATTTCACTTTCAAGCTCTCCCCGTGCACCAAACTCTTCTGCAGCACTCTCAACCGCTTTTCGCATCGCAACAATCTGATTGTCCAGCTTATGCTGTACAATGCTTCTCGCCTCAGCATACAGCGTCACAAAATCACACACAATATTTGTAGCGCCGCCGCCTTCGAATCGGCCGATATTCGCCGTTGTTTCTTTATCTATACGTCCAAGCGGCATTCTTGCAATTGCTTTTGCAGCAACTTGAATGGCACTGATCCCATCCTCAGGATTAACGCCAGCATGTGCTGAACGACCATACATTTTGATCGTAACTTTCGCTTGTGTCGGCGCTGCTACTGCTATATCACCAACGGCGCCATTCGAATCAAGCGCGTATCCAAACTTAGCTTCCAGCTTCGATGCATCCAGTGAACGTGCGCCAAGTAGACCTGATTCTTCTCCTACCGTAATGACGAATTGAATACGCCCATGCGGAATGGACTGCTCCTTAACAACACGGATGGCTTCAAAAATGGCAGAAATGCCTGCTTTATCATCAGCGCCAAGAATCGTTGTTCCGTCGCTTCTTATATAACCATCAGCGTCAAGCTGCGGTTTGATGCCAACACCAGGTGTTACTGTGTCCATATGGCATGTAAAAAAAATCGTTGGTGCTGATGCTGATGCTCCCTCTGCTTCCCATATTGCAAATAGATTCCCTGCGCCATGCCCAGTCTTAGCTGCTGCATCATCTTCACTGATTTGCAAGCCAAGCGCTTCGAACTTTTGCTTTAGCACACGGCTTATTTCCTGCTCGTGTTTTGTTTCGCTATCTATCTTCACCAATTCCATAAATTCATTCACTAAACGATCTTTTGTAATCATTAACGTTTCCTCCGTCCATAACTTTCGTATACAATAGAGTAAATGACAAGCTCATAGCAAGCTATGACGTTCCAAATCAAGAAAGGGGTTTTTCATATGCGCAGACAGCGATTGATTCGAATTGTTGCCATCGTTCTCGTATCGGCATTAGTTTTATCATCCTTGCTAGCTGGTCTTGGATCACTATTTCTTTACTAGATCCAATTCACATCTGAATTCTTTCACAAAATGAGGGAGCAATTGGTTCGCTGCTTCCTCAACCGATAAATCAAGCCCTGTTAAATCATTAAAGGATGTTACGCCGAACTGTTGGATGCCGCAAGGAATAATCCCGCTAAATCCTTCTTCGGCAATGCCAGATTTAATATTAAGAGCGAATCCATGACTCGTAATAAAGCCCCGCTGATGGCGGGCTTTATTAAATTTTACGCCTATGGCCGCTATTTTCAGATCACCGACCCATACTCCTGTATATTCCGGCTTTCTGCCCGCTTCTATACCATACTCGCTCAGCCAATTAATAATGACTTGCTCAAGGCTCCGCAAATAGGCATGCAAATTAAGACCTACTGCATCTAGATAAAGAAGTGGATAGCCGACCAATTGGCCAGGGCCATGATAAGTAATATCCCCGCCGCGGTCGATTTGATAAAAAGAAATACCTCGTTCCTTAAGCTCTGCCTCATCAAGCAGAAGGTGCTCAGGATGTTTGTCAGAACCCATCGTATACGTAGGCGGATGCTGAAGAAGGAGCAGCGACTGATTGCGCTCCTCCTTATCAATTTGCTTTATATATGTTTTTTGCTGCTCCCACGCTTCCGCGTAATCGAGCATGCCTATATATTGGGCATCCAGCCGTCTCAAGCTTTTTGCGTTATCCGCTTCAGCCATGATCGTGCTCCCCTTTTCTAATACAATTTGCTTTCTAGATTAAAACTCTCTAGATTATCCTTCACACGCTGTAAGAAACGACCACAAATAACGCCGTCCAAAATCCGATGATCAAGTGACAGACATAAGTTAGCCATTGAACGAACAGCGATCATATCATTTATGACAACGGGACGCTTCACAATGGATTCAAACGTTAGAATGGCAGCTTGCGGATAGTTAATAATCGGATATGACAAAATGGAACCGAAGGAACCTGTATTGTTAACAGTAAACGTTCCGCCCTGCATATCAGACAGCGTCAGTTTACCTTCTCTCGTTTTACGAGCAAGCTCTTCAATTTCTTTGGCAAGACCGGCTACGTTTTTGTGATCAGCATTCTTGATAACAGGTGTAAGGACAGAATCCTCTGTACCAACCGCCAGCGCGATGTTGATATCCCGCTTCACAATGATTTTATCAACAGCCCACATGGAATTCATGATTGGCACATCTTTGATTGCATTAACGACAGCTTTGAGCAGGAATGCCAAATACGTCAAATTAATGCCTTCGCGCTTCATGAAATCATCCTTAAGCTTATTGCGCAGAAGAACGAGATTCGTTACATCTACTTCAATCATAGTCCACGCATGCGGTATTTCACTTACGCTTTGTCTCATGTTCCGAGCAATTGTATTCCGAATTGGCGTTACATCAATGAAGCTATCACCACGACCAGCTCCCGATGCTCCTTCCACTTCGATTTTTGGGAACCTTGGCGTTTCCGTCAAATGCAGACCAGAAGAACGCACCTGCGCAGCAGCATCTACAGTTCGGGCTGCAGGCACAGCCGCATTCCCGCTAGAGGCTTGATTGCCACCAGCTGCTACATAGGCAAGAACGTCTTTACGTGTGATACGTCCGCCCAAACCGGTTCCTGGAACATCGGTAAGACGAATGGAGTGTTCTGCTGCCAGCTGCTGTACAGCCGGTGAGAAACGATTGCGCATTGGAGCGTCTTGTAAATCTATTTCACTTACTTGTGTGGTAGTTGCCTCTCTTGGTGCAGCCGTCTGGGATTCCGCAGCCCCGATTCCGGCATCCTCAGCAGAACCTTCTGTTTCAATTATGCAGATTGGAGTGCCGACTGGAACGGTCTCCCCCTTGCCAACAAGGATACGAACAAGCTTGCCGGCTACAGTGGAAGGTAGTTCTGCATTCACTTTATCTGTAATAATCTCGCAGACAGGCTCGTAAACATCAACCCAATCGCCAGGCTGCTTCAGCCATTTATCGATGGTAGCTGATACAAGTGATTCTGCTAGTTGAGGCACGACGATTTCCGTCATAGTTTTCATAATTCACATCTCCCTACTGGCCGAGGCGTAAACGGCTACCGCCGTCCTTCGGCGGCGCAGCATACGTTTCGCGGTGACATATAAGCTTAGTACTTTAGACTTCTTATATTTTAATAAAGCGCTAGCTGTCGCATTGCTTCTTTAACTTTATCTTTGTTGAGCATAAAAAACTTCTCGCCCGGCGGGTTGATAGGCATCGCTGGCACGTCTGGTCCACAAAGTCTCATAATCGGAGCATCAAGCTCATAAATCAGCTCTTCTGCGATGATCGCTGAAACCTCTGCACCTACGCCGCCAGTCTTATTGTCCTCATGGATAATAAGCACCTTGCCTGTTTTTCTCACCGCTTCAAGAATGCCTTCTTTGTCCAGAGGCTGAAGCGTCCGTAGATCGAGAATATGAGCGCTAATGCCCTCAGTCGCTAGATCTGCTGCCGCCTGCTCGACAAAATGAAGAGGCAGACTATAACCGATAACCGTAATGTCATCGCCTTCGCGAAGAACATTCGCTTTACCAATAGGAACAATATAGTCCTCTTCTGGAACTTCATCCATAATGAGCTTGTAGCATTTTTTATTCTCAAAAAACAATACAGGGTCCGGATCACGCACAGCTGCTTTTAGAAGCCCTTTCGCATCGTATGCACGGTATGGAGCAACAATTTTCAGACCAGGTGTACCGAAAAATACCGACTCCGTACATTGTGAATGGTACAGTCCTCCAAAAACACCGCCGCCAATAGGAGCGCGAATTACGAGCGGGCAAGTCCAATCATTGTTCGAGCGATAACGGATTTTGGCCGCTTCGCTAATAATTTGATTGGTAGCCGGAAACATAAAATCTGAATACTGCATTTCAGCAATGGGCTTCATGCCATACATCGCTGCGCCGATTGCAACACCTGCAATGGCTGACTCTGCAAGCGGAGTATCAAGAACACGATCCTCGCCAAATTGCTCCAGCAATCCTTTGGTCGTTGTAAAGACGCCGCCTTTGAGACCAACATCCTCACCCAGAACGAAGACATCTTCGTCTCGTTCCATTTCTTCCTTCATCCCTTGGCGAATTGCATCAATATATTCAATAACTGCCATTATTCCGTACCTCCTTGATCAGCATCATCCGCATACACGTGCAGCAATGTAGATTCCGGCGTCGGGAACGGCGCTTTATCGCCATATTCAGTAGCCTCGTCAAGCATCTTGCGAATTTTGGCTTGAAGCTCTGTTTCAAGCTCCTCGGACCAGATCTCGCAATCAATCAGATATTGCTTATATTTTGGGATACCATCTTTCGCACGGTTGGAATCAACTTCTTCCTTCGTACGATAAGCGAGATCGTTATCTGAAGTAGAGTGTGGTGAAATACGGTACATCATTGCTTCAATCAATGTTGGACCTTCGCCTGCAATTGCGCGCTCACGCGCCTCCTTCACAACACGGTACATCTCAAGTGCATCGTTACCGTCAACCTGATATCCAGGGAAGCCATAACCAAGTGCACGATCGGCAACCGTACCTGCTAATTGCTTGTGAATAGGAACTGAAATTGCATATTGGTTATTTTCGCACATGAAAATAACAGGCAGCTTATGTACTCCAGCAAAGTTGCAGCCCTCATGGAAATCGCCTTGATTGCTCGAACCTTCACCAAATGTAACAAAGCTAACAAGAGGCTTGTTTTTCATTTTTGCCGCGAGCGCTATGCCTACTGCATGAGGAACCTGCGTTGTTACTGGACTTGAGCCCGTGACGATTCGCAGTTTCTTCGAGCCAAAGTGGCCAGGCATCTGGCGTCCGCCGCTATTTGGATCTTCCGCTTTGGCGAAAACCGACAGCAACAAATCACGCAGTGTCATACCAACAGAGAGCACGAAGCCATAGTCCCGATAATAAGGTAAAAAATAATCTGTTTCTCGATTAAGTGCATACGCCGCAGCAACTTGTGCTACCTCTTGTCCTACACCTGATACGTGAAAATTGATTTTCCCTGCACGCTGCAGCAGCAGCATACGCTCATCAAACTTGCGAGCAGTCACCATCGTTGCGTACATATCAATTGCTTGCTCATCGCTAAGCCCTAATTCCAAATGACGAACATTTTGCCCAGTAGAAGCAGATTGGGTCATAAGGTGTTCCTCCTTTTGCGCGCTATTATAACCTGGTACTAAGACTTGATCATATACATTATAACTCCAATTGAACCAAAAAGAAAACAGTCTTCATTAGAACGATATCGCTCTATCATCTACGGCGAGCATTGCTTCTCCCAGCGCCTCCGAAAGCGTCGGATGAGGATGGATCATTTGGCCAACTTCCCAAGGTGTTGCGTTCAGAATTCCAGCGAGTGCTGCTTCGGATATTAGATCCGTTGCATGAGCTCCAATCATATGAACACCAACAATATCGTTGGTCTTCCGATCAGCGATTACCTTGACGAATCCTTCTTTCTCTCCTAAAACAATAGCCTTGCCAATCGCTTGAAACGGAATTTTACCCGTCTTGATGTCATGCCCTTTCGCGCGTGCTCCATCCTCTGTCAAGCCGTAAGAAGCAATTTCCGGACGGGAATAGATGCACCTTGGTATCAAATGAGCCTCAATCGCAACGGGTTTCTCACCGCAAATATGCTCAGCTGCAATTATACCCTCATGCGCAGCAGCATGAGCGAGCTGAACACCGCCAATAACATCGCCAATGGCATAAATATGCGGCTCGCTCGTTTGACCGAACGCATTGACCTCGATCACACCGCCCGATGTGCGAACATCGGTATTTTCAAGGCCCATGTTTTCCACATTCGCTTGGCGTCCTACGGATACCAATAGCTTTTCTGCAGTCAATATGACATCACCGTCTTGCGTAGCTGCAACGATAGACACTTCACCGTTTTCGCCTTTATATTGATCGGTCTGCAGTTGAATGCCAGTCAGCACACGTACACCGCGTCCGCGCAGCACTCTTGTCAGCTCAGCTGAAACCTCTGTATCTTCACCAGGCAAAAGGCGGGAGCCCGCTTCTACCAAAATAACTTGTACGCCAAAATCATGCAAAAGTGAAGCCCATTCAACGCCGATAACCCCGCCGCCGACAATAATAACGGATTTAGGCAGTTTGTCCATAACTAACGCTTCATCACTGGTCATTATATATTCGCCGTCTGGTGTTAAACCTGGCAATGTACGAGGACGAGATCCTGTAGCAATAATGAGATTAGTGGATACAACCGATTCCATTTCCCCATCAGGCAGCTCTACGGCCAATGAGCCACTTTTTGGAGAGAAGATTGAAGGACCGATGACTCTGCCCTTGCCTTGAATAATTTGAATGCCATTCTTTTTCATTAGGCTTTGAAGTCCACGATAGAGCTGCTCTACGGTTTGATCCTTACGTTCTTGTACTTTGCCATAGTTGAGCGATATCGCCCCATCTGCCACTTGGATGCCAAATGAGCTTGCTTCAAGCAGCGTTGAATATACCTCAGCGCTTCGGAGCAGCGATTTACTCGGAATACATCCTTTATGTAGGCATGTGCCGCCAAGCTTGTCCATTTCGATAATGGCAACCGATTTTCCTAGTTGTGCAGCACGAATGGCTGCTGTATAACCGCCAGGCCCGCCTCCGAGCACTGCTACATCTACCTGTATAGCCATAAAATCATTCCCTTCTAATAACCATAACTATATACTTTTTTTGCCTATTCATATAACTCTCAAAGATGCCCATTCGCATTGTAACATGTCATCCATCCCTATTGTACCTGTTTTTAATGACGAAAACATCGTCGTTTTACGAAATAGACACTCTACACGTAAAAAGGTATGATAGAGCTAACTGTATATTTTGACCGATAAGGAGACACTGTATTTATGAAATTAGTTGCTGCTCGCTTTATTGCTATCCTCATGCTCGTTATTCCAGGCTTACTTGCTTGCTTCGGTTTTCTGAAAATGAAAGATTCGGTATTCGTGTATTTCTCTGAATTCGGAAATGAAACCATTACGCCAGATTTTGAATGGCTCAAATTTTTACTTGGATTTATCATGTTCGCTGCAGGTGCAGGTTTTATCGCGGGCTGGACTTTTTTTCGCGACCGCAAACGGAACTACGTTGCTCCTAGGTTCAAGCAGAAACGACCTCGTCCGCCAAAGCCACAAAGCTAGTTTTATACAACAATCATAATTAAAACCGCTCATGTTCGGATCGTTTTGATCCTAGCTTGGCGGTTTTTTTGTATGATGAATTCGTAAAAAACTAGGTATAATCCACGTAATCAAGCATTTGCGCATACGCTTTTGGAACCATATACGAAGCTGCCAGCTCCGTCTTATCAGACATAAGAAACATTCTAACGAGCGAGCTGCTCGTTTGCATGTAATGCGTGTATGGAGATAAATAAATCGTATCCGCCAACGTAGTATTACGAATATATTGCTCAAGCTGCAGTTCATATTCTAAATCAGTTGCATTTCTAATTCCCCGTATGACCACGTTAATATCATGCTCATTTATATAGTCAGCCACAATGCCTTCATAAGGAATAATATGGATTTTATCATCCTTTGGCACAGATAAAGCGACAAGCTCCGTACGCTGCTCAATCGTAAAATGATGTTTTTTTGATCGATTATTGGCGACTATAATATGAACCTCACTAAATAATTGAAAGGCTCTCTCTATAACGGACACATGCCCTAGTGTAATCGGGTCGAAACTTCCAGCGTAGACGGCTCTCATCCTGTCACCTCTCCTTGGATATTTTACATAGCGATGATGCTTTCCAAAAAAAATTACAATTGTCCGCATTTCAATTTATGATCTCATCATACAACAACACTATTATGAAATTAACCAAAAGAAATGAGGTGCAATCATGAAAATTGTATTCGATGTTACCGTAGATGGAAAAGTAAAAGAGACAATCCAGCCACAGACGCAGCGCCTAAAAGAAATTCATAGCTTTATAAAAGCAGAATCGCATGGTTTAATCAAGAAATATGGCAGCAACGTTTATTTAAACCGCAGAGTTGTTTACAACTGAGGCATCCTTGATGGCCTTTTTTTTTTGAAAAATCCATTTTATCTTCAATTTTCAACTCCTCCAAGCTTGGCATTCACTTAACTCATATCCATGTCTGTTTTGATTAATCAGATCAATTGTAGGACATCCTCAGCATATAGAAAACTTTTCACCATTCGCCAATAAACATTTTGAATCAGCAAATTCGAATCATGTGCTGCATTCCCTTCCAAATAGGGCTAATTTGTTTGCACTTCTAAGGGATGGTAAAATACTTGGATATGTTTAAATAAATGGAGGTCGTCACCTATGAGTCGACGGAAATTGCATGACAGACTCAAGTTAAAAAAAATCGAAACCCAGCATGGCGAGCAATTCAACAATTTATTGCGCTATGTTTTTCAAGTGACCAATCGCGATTTACAAACCTTTGGCTGGGAAAATAGAGAGATTGCAAAGGCAAAACTTCCCGTACTTCAGTATGCTGATGTTCAAGGGTGGTTTGATGGCGATAAACTTATATCTCAACTTGCTGTATATCCCTTTCAGGTAAACATCTACGGACATATTTATGAAATGGGTGGACTGACAGGAGTCGGAACCTATCCCGAATATGCCAATTTGGGCTTGATGAATAAACTCATGCTGCTTGCCTTAAGCAAAATGCGTGAGCGGAAACAATCGATCTCTTACTTATACCCCTACTCAATTCCTTATTACAGACGCAAAGGCTGGGAGATCATTTCCGATAAAATTTCTTTTGAGGTTCCGGACACTCAGCTGCCTAAGCTAAAAAACGTACCTGGTCATGTTGAACGTGTAACCATTGAACATCCTGACATCAAAACAATATATGAGCAATTTGCCCGCTTGCACCATGGTGCTATGCTGCGAAACGAGCTCGCTTGGGAAGAGTATTTGCGCTGGGATTTAGATGATATGACTGTAGCGATCTATTACGACAATAACGACTCACCTATGGGGTATTTGCTGTATTGGATTGCCGAAGAGATCTTTCACATGAAAGAAATGATCTATATTAACGAAGAGGCACGCACTGGATTATGGAACTTTGTCAGTGCCCATTTCTCAATGATTACGCTTGTAAAAGGGGATATCTATCAGGATGAGCCTCTTGCATTTATATTGGACGACGGGGATATTAAAGAAACCATTGCTCCTTATTACATGGCACGAATTGTAGATATCGTATTGTTCATCGAGCAGTATCCATTTGAAAAGCAAGAAAAGGAAAGCCGACTCGTTATCAATCTCCATGATCCTATGCTTGAATGGAATCAGGGAACCTTCACCCTAACGGTTGACACAAACGGAAAAGGCCATATGACCCATGGCGGCATCGCACCATCGGTAGTTATCGACATTCCCGCTTTAACGACGATGTTAATGGGTTACAAGCGGCCAACCTATCTTGCACGTATTGGCCGTATGCAAGCCGATGACGCGTCCATTCGAAAACTGGAGCAATTGATTAATCAGGAGCGTCCGTATTTCTCTGATTATTTCTGAGAACAGGGTTAGTGATTTTAAATAAGCACCTATTTTCCTGAGGAAATGAGGTGCTTATTTTTCTTTTCCTTTTACCCGTTATGATAGCTTTGCCCGAGAAAAATGTTATGTGATACGACGTACGATGCATCATCAATCACCAACCGTAACGAACCCCATAAACCCTAATTGACTTCATTTCCTCAATATATTAATGTAACGAACTCTAGTTACCTTATTTCTTTTATTTTATCTCTTTTGTTGATCAAAAGTGACTAATAGCGTTTATGTGATTCGTTAGCATCTTTAAACATCTATTTCCGTAAACATAAGCTCGTTACGGTTCGTTAGAATCTTCATGAGGAGAAATCTGATAGATTGAGCCGTAATCACACAATAAATCCTTATTACTTCGTCATTCTCTCTTACGATCACCAACATGCTCAAAAATAGTTTACTAAAACCTTTATAAATAATTTACGTATAATCTCCTTAACTGCATAACTCACATCATGTTCTATTTAACTGTTTAAAATAACCCCTTAATGTAAGATCATTCTTTAATACTCCAAATTTTTAATATAATAACAATTTAATATTTATTAAATATTTTGTCATGTAGCCCCACAAAAAAATCCACTCCTCTTATGGGGTTTAAAGCCCAATAAAGCAGTGGATTCAAATCATATCGAATTTAAAATGACCTAGTTGAAAGGTATGAAGTCACACAATAACTAGATTACGGATAGTTATTAAAAACGAGTTTTCCTTTAACGATTCTCCCTTCTACGTTCAGCTAACTTTATGCTCAATCCTCAGCTTATCAGCCACCATCGCGATGAACTCGCTATTAGTAGGCTTTGATTTGCTGATGTTGATCGTATAGCCAAACAAGTGAGAGATGCTGTCGATGTTGCCGCGAGTCCAAGCCACTTCAATGGCATGGCGGATAGCGCGTTCAACGCGAGATGGCGTTGTTTTGAATTTCTCAGCAATGGCAGGATAAAGAGTTTTTGTGATGGCACCAAGAATTTCGATATTGTTATAAACCATCGTAATCGCTTCACGCAAGTACTGGTAACCTTTAATATGAGCAGGTACTCCGATTTCATGAATGATGCTCGTAATGTTGGCATCGAGGTTTTTCCCTTTAGGGATAGGAACGACGTTGGATTTCATTGAAGAGGAGCTAGTTGTGAAGCTGCCAGTTGACGAGTAAGTTGGGTTCCCAACAAGCTGACGAATACGATTAGCTAAAATATCCATGTCAAACGGCTTCAAAATATAATAGGAAGCACCAAGCTGTACCGCTTTTTGAGTAATGTTCTCTTGGCCGAAAGCAGTCAGCATAATGATCTTGGGCATAGGAGATAGGTTAATTTCTTTCAACCGTTCAAGTACACCTAGTCCATCCAAATGAGGCATAATAATATCAAGGATAAGCACATCAGGAACTTTTCTTGCTTCCTCCAGATGTCTTAAAACCTCTTCTCCATTATACGCGACTCCACTCACACTCATATCACTTTGTTCGGATATGTATTCCGATAACAAGTTAGTAAATTCCCGGTTGTCATCTGCTAATAATACTTCGATCTTATGCAAGTTGTGGTCCTCCCTTAAATGATATTCATGATTTCGCTCACTAGTTGTCTAATCTAAAGTTTTCGACATGTGGAGTTCAATTCCTTCTGTCGAAAATTATTTTTCTTTATTTTTTTACGGGGATTCGATATAATAAAAAATTTATTACATGTACCGATGATGTTCGTTCTTCTTCGACAAATTTCATTGCTCATTTACGCATTGACGCGGTTTTTAGATAAATGGATTTAATTAAAAATAACGCCCGCCTAAGCTGCTGTTCAGCTCAAGTGGGCGTTATTTTCTAATAGCAAGCCATTATGCAGCTTCGCCGATATGTCCGTTTGCCGACTTCAGCAGTACTCCTGCATCCTGCAGCATCCATTCGATAAAGCAACCATATCCTGAAGAGGGATCATTAACGAATACATGAGTGACAGCTCCAACTAATTTGCCATCTTGAATGATCGGACTACCCGACATCCCTTGAACAATACCACCGGTTTTGCTTAACAATCTTTTGTCCGTTATCTTAATAACCAAACCTTTTGTTGCTGGACCAGATTGCTTTGATACATGCACGATTTCAATATCAAAGCGCTCAACCTTCTGTCCATTCACAACAGTCAAAATTTGCGCTGGCCCTTCCTTAACATCTTCAGCAAATGCGACAGGAACAGATTTATCACTGTAACTGTGAGTAGGAACTTCATTCATTTTGCCGAAAATGCCAAACGGAGTGTTTCGCTCAACATTGCCTAATATTTTGCTTTCTTTCACAAAATGCGCTCTTTTTTCTCCCGGCTCGCCATTTTGGCTTTTGTTAATGGACGTAACGCTGGACTGTAAAATCTGGCCTTCGCCAACATCAATCGGAGTTTGTGTGTCCATATCCGTGATAACATGGCCTAATGCTCCATAAACACCCTGATCTGGGGCATAAAACGTTAATGTTCCTACGCCGGCTGCTGAATCACGGATATATAAACCTAACCGCCATGCCTTATCTTCCGCATCAAAAACTGGATTTAAAAGCGTCTTGCCTAATTGCCCATCTCGCTTATAGGTTACTTCAAGCGGCTTCTTCTCATTGCCAGCCTTCTCACTTAGCTCCGCAATCCTGTTTACTTGATTAATGCTTGTACCATCAATCTTCACAATTAAATCGCCTAAACGCAGTCCTGCGGCCTCACCAGGGGATTGTTTCATGCCGTTGCTGCCAGCTACCTGATGATGTCCTACAACTAAAATGCCCGATGATTTAACTTTGACTCCAATCGTTTGACCGCCTGGAATGACACGGAGATCAGGTACAACATTAACCTTTACAGTCTTGAATGGAATTTTACCAAATAATTTCACTTTCATTTTCGTTTGACCGCTTTGACTCGACTGCAGTGACAGTGGTTCATTCAAATTTACGGATAAAGAATGACTGGTTGATCCGTTAATCTGAAGCATTTGAGGGTCGACCGTTACTTCAGCATGAACGGGCACTCCATATTGTAAACGTTTCAGTTGCCCGGAGAATAAACGAAGTTCATTCGGGATTGCGGCAAAATGTTGAAACGGGGTGGAGCTTCCGATCATGCAAATGAAGAAAACGAGAACCAGGCCAAACCATCGCTTCCTTTGACTGGAGTTCAATGATTTCACGCTCCCTGTATTTCCATCGCATGACGAAGAAGGATAAGTCGCCAATGGCGTACCTTTAAGTTACCCTCACCCGTTCGTTTTATGTCCACAAAAACATTCCCTAATTGGCTTCCATTACGCTCCTTTCTGTCTATGTGCCAAATCAAGCATTTCTTGTGCATGATTCCGTGTTTTTTCCGTTACTTCCACTCCGCCAAGCATGCGTGCAAGTTCTTCGATACGTACCGCTTCAAGCAGTTCCGATACAGATGTAGATGTACGCGAACCAATGACTTGTTTTCTTATTTCATAATGATGATCTGCCATGCAAGCAACCTGAGGCAAGTGGGTTATAGAGAATACTTGGCACTTCGATGCAAGCTGTGACATTTTCTCTGCGATAGCCTGAGCAGCACGTCCGCTGACGCCTGTATCGACCTCATCAAAAATAAGTACAGGAACTTGATCAATTTCTGCGAAAATGCTCTTAAGGGCGAGCATAATGCGCGACATTTCTCCCCCAGAAGCAATCTTGCTTAACTGCTTCAACGGCTCTCCTGGGTTTGTAGAGAGCATAAAGATCGCTTCATCCATACCATTGCTATGCAAGCGAATCTGCTTTGTTTCACCCGCTCCTCCGACTGTCGTATCGATTTGCACACGAAACTTAGCCGCTGGCATTTGAAGCTGTCCTAGCTCGTTCTCAATCGCTTCAGACAGCTTTGTCGCTGCATGCTCCCGAAGCTGTGACAATTCCTGTGCCAAAATCAGCGCTTGATCATAAAGCTTCATTTCCTCTGCTTTAAGCTCTTCAAGAAGTTGATCACGGTTCTCGATCTTGTCACGATCCACAATTGTCCTCTCTAAATAAGCAAGTATATCGGGTATTGTTTCCCCGTATTTGCGCTTCATACTATTTATTAAATCAAGCCTGTCTTCAACCTGCGAGAGCTGATCAGGATCAGACTCAATTCCATCTCGATAATCACGAAGCTGGAAAGCAGCATCTTCAGCTTGATAAAAGGCAGATTGAAGCTGTTCAAGTAGTGGATTTAGTTTCGCTGCGTCATAAGTTTGAATATCTATCAGCTTAGCTACTGCCTTGCTAACCATATCAAGCCCTTTGCCTCCATACAAAAGCGAATAGGCCTCCGATACGGCGTCCATTCTCTTCCCTGCATACAATAGCTTGCGCCTCTGCTCTGTTAGAAGCTCATCTTCCAATGGCTTAAGCTGCGCATTCGATATTTCTTCAATTTGAAAACGATATAAATCAAGCATTTGCACATTGTGTCTAGTCGAATTTTCCAGCTCGCGCAATGATGCTCTTGCCTGCTGAAGCTGCGAAAATATGGTCCGATATATTTGCTTCCGTTCAATTAGCAAATCTCCAGCGAATAGATCTAGCCACTCTAAATGCTGTTCTGTTCGAAGGAGTGATTGATGCTCATGCTGACCATGAATATTGACAAGGCATTCGCCAATTTCCCTTAGCATGGTCATTGTAACGAGCTGGCCATTCACACGGCTGCTGCTCTTACCATTTGCAGACAGCTCTCTTCTTATTACTAACATCTCATCACAGGATGCATGTACACCAAGCTTGTTCAGAACGACCCATACAGGATGATTTCGTGGAAGGTCAAATAAAGCTTCCATTTCAGCTTTATCACAACCATACCGTACCATGTCTGCGGAGCCTCTACCGCCGACCAGCAAGCTTAGCGCATCAATAAGAATCGATTTACCTGCTCCTGTCTCTCCTGTCAATACATGAAATCCATGATGAAATGTAACGTTTACTTCTTCAATTACCGCTAAATTCCTTATCGACAACTCACGCAGCATGGCTCTGACATCCTCCTTAGTTCAATAGCTCAAGTAATCGTTCTACTACTTCATTGCTTTGCTTCTTGGTTCTGCAAATCATCAAGATCGTATCGTCTCCGCAGATTGTACCCATTACTTCAGTCCACTCCATATTATCAACCAATGCACAAATGGTATTTGCTGTCCCTGGCAAACATTTCATAACAACAAGATTATCTGTAAAGTCAATATGTACAAAATGGTCAAGCAAAGCCCGCTTAAGCTTATGAATAGGATTTTGCTTCTGATGCTCTTGCGGAATGGAATACTTATATTTGCCTTCACCTGCAGGCACTTTAATTAGCATTAATTCCTTCATATCGCGTGATACGGTCGCTTGCGTTACTTGCATACCTGTCGTGCGAAGCGCTTCTACAAGCTCCTCTTGTGTCTCAATCACACTATTGCTAATAATTTCTTTGATTCGATATTGACGAAGCCCCTTCATAAAAAACCTCCATGAGTTATTGGTCTGCGATGTGAAACGTGACTTTGCGAATCAACTTCTCCCTTGCGTCCACGAATAAAATTCCGTCGCATTCGGGCAAAAGCAGCGAATACACAAGCAAACGATCTCTTACACCGCTCGGCGACCAGTCAATTGGCATCCGGTCACGAGCAGTTTTCACTATATACG
This sequence comes from Paenibacillus sp. 2TAB26, assembly GCF_052115145.1. NCBI lineage: Bacteria > Bacillati > Bacillota > Bacilli > Caryophanales > Paenibacillaceae > Paenibacillus > Paenibacillus sp. 2TAB26. The sequence goes on along the minus strand of NZ_JBFRGC010000024.1, from coordinate 601 downwards.
TGCAATTATTCATTTCCGCAATATAATCAATGTATAACCGGCTTCCCTTTCCAAGCGGCACATCATCAAGCTTGATTGGAATCGGAACTAAATGTTTTCCTGAAGTTACTTCGTACCCCGCTTGCTCCAGCAACAATATATTTTCATCATCTACTGAAAGAGTACCGCCCTTGCCGAGCGTAAGCCGACTAACACTTGCAGGCTCATGCAGCCAGCGGTGAAACACTCTGAACAGCCACAATACGAACAAACATCCAGCGATCAGCATGATCGCCCAATCACCATAGGTTCCCATCAGCATCCCCCATTCGCAAATGGATTGTATACTTATTCGTTCGCTATGCTGGGGGCATTTTCCTGTTTATGTCGATTGCCGAACGTTTGTTTGCTTTTCTATAGTTTAACAAATGGAGCACTATGCTGTAAAGTAAAAAAGATGCCGGCAGTTATGACGGGACTGACCCCCATTTGTGAGACAGGGATCAAAACACCTTCAAGTTTAAACGGCCAGTCGCCTGTAATCAATCGGCGACTGGTTCTTTAGTTTCGTTTGAATACGAATTGCGTTATAGTAAGTGATGTAGTCTCGAACGGTCTGTTC
>NZ_JBFRGC010000023.1:0-150418 GCF_052115145.1 Paenibacillus sp. 2TAB26 | reverse complement strand
GGGTAACTTACTCTTGTTGCCAACGTAAAAACACCTCCAAGGTTGTCTCCATATCTTACGACATGGTTGCATTTTCTTGAAGGTGTTTTAATTTGTCTCACGCTAAGGGGTCAGTCCCAAGCTTTTCAGATCTGAGGTACGTGTTTTTTATTGAGATTAGGCGCTGCTTAATACGCTGACCATCCATCCATCCATCATTTACTCCATAATGAGCTAAATCTACAATAGCTGAAGATAATTAGGTTTCCTAGAGCAGCTAGCCAAAATACTACTGTAGGGTGCGCGAACTCAGAGATCCAACCCGCAGAAACAATCATAATCGGCATAGCAAGCTTGAATAATGAGCCAGTTATGCCACTGATACGTCCGATTAGCTGATGTGGTGTAGATTCCTGTCTAAATGTCCATATACAAATAGTGCTGATCATCTCAAAACATCCATTAATCAGCAGGCTGAAGCTTAACATCATACTGGATTGCGATAAAGCCATCAGTAAATAAGATAACGCAACACAGAGCGTGGTGATCGTGACCAAGACACCAACAGAATAGGTGCGTCGAAGCCTGCTAATAAGTAGACTGCCAAGCAGCCCACCTACACCTGCTGCTGCCAACACGGTACCTAGCTCTACATTATTCAGTCTGAGTGCATCCTTGGCGTAGAAAATGATCGTTGTATCCACCATGCCTGACGTCGCGTTCAAAAAAATTACAGCGATCGTCAACTGCCATAATAATTTATTAGAGCGAAATTCAGCCCAACCTGCTCGAAGCTCACGCCAGAAACCATCTTGCTGAGCATTAGGCGGCTCATCGCTGCGTAAGAATATCAGCAAAACAAATGCAATAGAGAACAAAAACGCAGTAATGAATAAGGCATCATACAGCACAGGAAGCATGAGCAGCAGCCCTGTTACAGCAGGACCCATAATGCCAACCAAGGTTGACATAAAGTTGAAGGAAGCGTTAGCCGGTGTCAGCATTTCCGCAGGGAGTGAATGCTTCACAATTCCAACACGGGCATTATTAAATGCATAACCAAACAGCATGAGCAAAAAGCCGCTTACATAAAGCACAAAGATGGGTGGATTGCCGTAGGAAATGACTGCATATAGACCTAGAAGAACGCAGATTTGCAGTCCTATGGCCCATAATGACCAGCTTTTCTTGTGCACGCGGTCAACCAGTACACCGATAAACATGGCAAGCAGCAGGTTTGGAAGAAACTCGATGGCGCGCATCGTTGACATTTTCACCGCAGAGTGGCTCAATTCGTACAAAATAAGCGGCAGCGCCAGCTCATAAATTTTGTTGCCAAAGGCGATAATTCCACCTGTTAGAAACAGGATAAGGAATCCTGGATGCCGCCATAAATGAATAAAGGTTGGAGCAGCGGGCTCTGCAAATTGCTTTATGCGCTTCATGATGTGATTTCTCTCCTCATTCTCGTACTGTTGCAAATGATTATACTTTCGAAAAAGAAGAATAAAAAGAGAAGGAAACCATACTATCATTTCGCCTTTTTGGATATAAAAAAATAGAAACCTTCATGAGAGCCGTTTAGTATAAATGAATAAATTAAAAATAGGAGATGAAGCACAATGGAGTTTAGGGAGCTGGAACAGCCCAACTTGTATGTATTAGAAGACTGGTTTAAAGATGCAGAAGTTTATAAATGGTTAGCGGCAAATTGCCATTAAAACGCTGGTATAAGTTCGTTAATAAAAGCTCTAATTGTTATGCTTGGATAGTTTATGAGCAAGAAATACCCGTTGGTCAAATCAGTGTTGAAATTTATCCCGACCATACTGCTTCTGTAAGTTTATTAACCAATCCAAGCCTTCGAAATAGGGGTTACGGAAAAAGAATGCTGGAGTTGCTGCAGAATAGAAAGGAATTAGATGCCGTACAGATCATTACAGCAGGTATTGAAGTTGAAAATATAGCGAGCATCCGATGCTTTAAAAAGGTGGGCTTTGCCGATGAGGGAATCGACTCGGATAACATCATGAATCTATCAATTCTTCTACATAATCATGAGGAATCAACGGAGTAATATTTCGTTGCTAAGATCTATATGCTAAAATCATGTTAAGCAATATAACATCAATTCCTAATCGGAGGTGCAGCAAATGTCCGGGGTCATTTCCAAAGCTATTCACATATTGGATCTGCTTGTACCGCATGGCAGCGAGAAAGAAATGAGTGCAACAGAAATCAGCAGGGAACTCGACATGCCTGTACAAAGCGCGCATCGGATTCTTCATTCTTTATCCGAACATGGATTTGTTGCTCAAGATAAAAAATCGAAAAAATATAAATTAGGACTTTCCATTATGAAATACGGTTTTTTGATGTGGGACAGTCTAATGTTCAGGTCACTGGCTAGACCATTCATGGTCGAACTATCACAAAAAACGAAAGAAACGATCTATTTGGCTACAAGAGAGAACCAAGAAGGCGTCTATATTGATTCCATCGATTCACCGCAAATTTTGAAAATTTCCGAACCTATCGGACTTAGGCTGCCACTATATATAGGAGCATCTAATCGCGCTATTCTTGCTCATTTGCCATCCACGATGCAGGAAGCTATATTGCAGGGTGTGGATTGGACAACAGTACCGTCGCTGATTCCATTATCCAAAGAAATGATTCAGACTGATCTAGAGATCATTCGCTCCCGAGGTTATGCCATCACATCAGGAGAAGCAACGGATGGAACAACTGGCATCGGGGCTCCCATCTTTTCTTATGATAATACCGTTATTGGATCACTGAATGTAGCTGGTCCCGCGATACGCTTTACGCCAAGTAAAATCGAGAGCTACGGTCAGCAAGCAAAAAAGTATGCGGATCTCATCTCCAAAGAACTGGGGTTCCGCAATAAGATACGTTGGAGCGAGTAGGAGGCTATCCCAAACGAATAAATTGAACGAACAGTGATCGAGCGTTCGTTCTTTTTTTATGCAAAAAACTGCTATACATTGATTTAGGACATATGTCCTTTCCTAAACCTTGAAATGTATCGTTTAATGATGGAAAGATTGATATGGAGGAGAGCAATGATATGAAAGGGAGCATTTTCGCATTTTTAGGCGGGGTCTTAATTACACTACAAGGTGTTGCTAATTCAAGAATTAGTCAAGATATCGGCACTTGGCAAACCGCAACGATTACCCAGTTAACCGGCTTCATAGCATCCTTGATTATTCTGTTATTCGTCAGGGATAAACAGTGGTCCGGTTTTAAACAAGTAAAACCCTTATATCTAATCGGCGGTTCCTTTGCAGCTATTATCATCTTCAGCAATGTCACTGCTATTCAACAAATTGGCGTTACACTTAGCATATCTGCCATGCTGATTGCCCAGTTAAGCCTGGCTTTTATCGTCGATAGTCAAGGATGGTTTGGGGTTGCAAAGCAGAAGATGAGGCTGCCTCAATTCATCGGTATTGGGATGATGATAGCTGGGGTGGTTATATTGCGGTTATAATAGTTAAAATATACCAAGCCCTTAACCGTATTCCTCTGGAGGTGATTCGTACAGATGCAAGAAATTAAAGATCGCGAGCAGCTCCACCATTTTTTACAAACGCATAAATTGGAAACAACATTCGGGGAACAACTGGTGCCCCATTTGTCACTATTTTGCTTTGATCATGAGGAACTTATTTGTTCCCAAGGTCAATCTTCAAAATATCTCTATTTCCTCGTCCAAGGAAAAATAAAGATTTACACAACCTCGAAAGATGGGAAAACACTTATTCTTACTTTCAAAACCTCCCTTGATGTAGTAGGGGATATTGAATATGTGCAAGACATTGACATTATCAACACGGTCGAAGCCGTGTCGACTGTATACATGATTGGGATTCATCATCAGTGGTTGAATAAATACGGCAAAGATCATTCATCGCTGCTGCAATTTTTATTGAAAATTATAGCTCGGAAATTTTTAAAAAATTCAAACGCATTAAGCTTCAATATTTTGCATCCTGTGGAGGTTCGATTGGCGAGCTATCTATTGTCCGTCTCCTATGATGATTCAGAATATCTAATTAAAGGGCAGCGGAAAACAATCAGCTTAAAGGATACGGCTAACTTGATCGGAACGAGCTATAGACATCTCAATCGGGTTGTCCAGCAATTTTGTGCAAAGGGATTAATTGAGCGGAAAAATGGAGGCATTCTTGTTAAAAACAAGGATGGACTACACGCACTCGCCAGACAAAATATTTATGAGTAAAACAATATCATGAGCTATTTCAAAACAATAAGCCAATGGGAGAGTAGAAAACATGATGATTGGACTTATATTTGCAGTTCTCACTGGTTGTTTGGTCAGTTTGCAAAATATATTCAATAGCAAAGTCAATGAACGAATAAATACATGGACAACTACTGCGTTAGTATTAGGCATGGGCTTCCTTGCCTCATTTGTTATCGGATTCGTATTCGAAGGCGAACAGTTATTTGCATTACAAAATATGAAGCCATGGTACTGGTTCAGCGGTCTAATCGGTGTAGGCGTTGTTACTTGTCTGGTACAAGGCATTAGGCGGCTTGGTCCGACGTATGCCATCTCTATCGTTCTAACCGCACAACTGGGAACAGCTTTATTGTGGGACTCGCAAGGGTGGCTAGGTATCGAAAAAGTAGCTTTCACAACGAATAAAGGGTTAGGTGTCCTTGTAATCGTCTGTGGCATCATTGTATTTAAAATAAGCGGTGCTCGTAAGAAAGCTACAGCATAACGACCAATAACTTTTACGATTCAATTTGATCAAATCAGGGTATTTTCTTCTATAAAGGCTCTAATACTAACTTAGCAGCAGGAGGAGGAAAAACATGATCAAAGCTAAACTTAAGTACGGTCTTGTATCAGCAGCACTGATGATTGGCCTTACAGCAATCGCACCGATAACGCAAGCAGCAGGCAGCACAACAGCAAAGAATCTTTTCAGCGGAACACCAGCAGGGGATACCGCATACCATTTCAGTGATATTCAATTTTTGAACGGAACAACCGGACGCGCTGCTGGCAATGGATTTCTCATTGGAACTTCTGATGCCGGCTCAACATGGCAACCGATCTATAAGGGTACGTGGCAATTTACACAGCTTGATTTCATTTCCAACACAACCGGATGGGCATTGGCGAAATCTTCTGCTTCCGGAACGAATGCCCTTATTCACACCAAGGATGGCGGAAAAACGTTCACCAAAATAGTAACCGGTCCGCTCGCGCTTGAACGAATTCATTTTGTGGATGCTTCAAATGGCTTCGGTTATACGAAGGCTTTTGCCTATAAAACATCAAATGGCGGGAAAACATGGACCAAAATCTCTACTCCTCCCAATAACCGCTATGCAGAATTTACAGATGTGAAGCATGGATGGTCACTTATCGTAGTACCTGGATTTGGCTATCGACTATCAAAAACCACAGATGGTGGTACGAACTGGTCCACGAAACTAACAGTTAAATCAGAGGAGAGCATAGGCGGTAAGCTTTACACAAAGGGAAATCAAATATGGGCACAATTTTACGGTGGAGTAGGGATGTCCCAGCAATCTTATTCCCTTTATGCCTCTGCAGATAATGGTTCAAGCTGGAGGAAAGTAATTAGCCAGGAAACAGCAGGCGGCGGACCAGCACCGGGCGGTGCTGCAGGACTTGTTAAGGAAGGACCGGCTGCGCCTGGCGGACACCCTAGCAATATGGAGCTTGTTGATGGAGCTGCGATACTCGGAGGTTACTCTCCAGCTGCTGGAGTCATTGGCGTTGGTCGTTCGATTGATTCAGGAAAATCGTGGAATAATCTTAAACCAATCGCAGGGGGAGAAAACGTCATTTCATTTACAAGCAAGGAGCTAGGCTGGATGGCCGATACAAGCCTATCTAATGCTGCTGTATACAGAACAACCGATGGCGGCAAAACATGGTCCAAAAAATTAAGCATTCCTGAAAACAATCAGTAAGCTCCAATCGCAGATATACTGACAAGAACTTTAAGAAGACTGGTTCCTATTATAGGGCCAGTCTTTTTGTTGCCATCAGCCATTATGTATAAAAAAAGAGGGGCTAAGCAAAATAAAGGAAGTATTCGACTTCAGTTAGAGGCAGTCACTAGAGTGGGGTGGACGTATGGATGAAATAAAATGTGATTTCTCTCCAATGAAAGTTGAAGTGAAAAGTAAGCTTTTACATTTGCGTGAATCCCTTGAATCTTTGATAAAGAATTTGGATCATGATGCTGGCAATTGCTTGCTAAACGAGTTCCATTCTATGAAAGAACAAGTTATTGAAACGGAATCGATTGCAACAACCTTTTATTTAAAATGTTATCTTGCACCTTATACCGCTAAATATGACGAGCTGTCCCATGCAATATCCCATTTGTCGAAACGGCGCCATGGGGCGCTTCTCGTCGTGCAAAGATCAGATTCAATCGATAGGTATATTACTCATGGCGTATTAATTTCTGCCATGCTGACGCATTCGTTAATAGAATCTATTTTCACCCCTGGCGGTCCGCTCCATGACGGCGCAGTCTTAATCCAAAATGATAAAATTATATCTGCTGGCAATGTCCTGCCATTAACGCAAAGAGACAGCGAGCAGAAGAAGCTTGGAACTAGACATCGTGCCGGTCTTGGTTTATCAGAATTAAGTGATGCGCTTGTTATCATCGTATCAGAAGAAACCGGACAAGCTTCCTTCAGCTTGGAAGGGAATTTATATCCCTTTTCACCGGGCAATGATCTGCTCCATTAATCGACACAAAGAAAAACCACCTCTTCATAAAGAGGTGGTAGTTGATAGTGAGTATTAACGCAATGTTTTCAATGCACCGCTCCAAGCGAGTACTTGATCTAACATACCGTTCAAATTAGTAAGATGAAGATCAGCTGGTTTGAAAACAGAACCGTTCTCAAAATCAGTGAAGAGTGACAATGCAGGATGTACACGAACGTCAGCTACAGACAATTCGCCCAAAATTCCACGTAAATGCTCAGCTGCACGAGCACCGCCTACGGAACCGTAACTTACGATACCTGCTGCTTTATCGTTCCATGCGTCACGAGCATAATCAAGCGCATTTTTTAGTGATGCTGAAATACTGTGGTTGTATTCTTGTACGATAAATACGAATCCATCCAAGCTTGCAAGCTTAGTATTCCAAGCTGTTGCTTGCTCAGTAGCATCGCTTTCTCCCAAGAGCGGGAGCTTGAAATCCGCGATATCAACGATTTCATAATTAGCATCTCCGCGTTGATCAGCGATTTTCTTCACCCATTCACCAACTTGCGGGCTAAGACGACCTTGACGAGTACTTCCTAAAATAATACCGATATTTAATTTTGACACTGTTTTTTCCTCCTCAATAGTTGTTCTACCAAATCATTTGTCTAGAAAACCTTTTGCAGACACTGCCAAATCATGTTGTAAAGCTTTAGAACAAGAACCGTCCTTAGAATAACAAATAGTTAATGATCAGTATTTCTTAAACAAGGAAGGGTTATTCTTAACGAAAGATGGATAATAAAAATACGCCAACTTTCTTTACGTTGAGTATCTTTAATATGAGATAATAATAGCGAATATAAATTTCTTTGTCAAGTAACTATAATTAATTAAGTGCATTAATCTTTCCATTAATTGTAGCTTTTTAAACTTAAACATTCACACTTGCCATTTTATCAATTGAGTAGTAAAGTGATGGCATAGTGATTGAGAGGGGGAACGAAATGCAGAATAATACGTTAGGTTCGTTAATTTGGCTTCGGCTGATGCGGTTTACGAATCAGAGCAACCAGATGTCAAATGAATTTTTAAAACAATTTGATTTAACGACTGCTCAATTTGATGTACTCATGCAAATTCGTGTCTATCAGCCTCTAACTCAAATGGTACTGGCCGAGAAAGTAACGGTTACGCAAGGCGGCATATCTCGCATGCTCGTACGACTTGAGAACGAAGGTTATATTGTGCGCAAGCAAGACTGGAAAACCAAAACGATTAGTTTAACAGAAAAGGCCGAAGCCATATTGGATATCGCAATGCCGAGCCAGCTTGCTTTTCAAACTTCATTTTTTGAAGATGTATTAAATGAGGACGAACAAAAAACACTATACTCATTGATGACTCGCATCCATAAACATAGCCAAAAAAAGAAATTGCCGTCAGAGTAATTTTTTTGCAATATCAATTGACTAGTCAAGTTAAATAGAGGAGGAACAATTATGTATACCATTCCTGGACATCATCATATTTCGATGATTACAAAAAACGCAAAAATTAATAATCATTTTTATCAAGAAGTACTAGGACTGCGCAGAGTGAAGAAGACGGTCAATCAAGACGATCCATCGATGTATCATTTATTTTACGGTGATTTAACGGGCAGTGCGGGAACGGAGCTATCCTTCTTTGAAATGACAAATGCAGGTAGAACTGTGCGCGGCACAAACGCGATAACACAAATTGGTTTGCTCGTGCCTTCCATAGAAAGTTTGGCCTATTGGAAAAAACGTTTTGAAATATTAAAGGTTGAACACGGCGAAATTACAAAATATGCGGGGCGAGATGCGCTCCATTTTGAAGATACAGAAGGTTTGCGAATGGTTCTACTAAACAATAACGTTGAGGAGGTTCCTGAGAAATGGGCAGCATGGGAAGAATCAGTCGCCTTGCATAATCATCGCATTCTTGGCATGGGAACTGTCGAAATAACTGTTCGTTCTTTAGAACGTATAGCCGATACATTGACGAGCATGTTTGGTTATTTCGAAGTATCTCGCTCGGATAATGAAGCGATTTATCAGTCTGTTGCTGGCCGTTCCTATGGAGAAATTTTGATCAAACAAGCAGATGGAGCAATCGAGAAGCCTGGAAGAGGAAGCATTCATCATTTAGCGATCCGTGTTAAAAATGAAGAAGAGCTGCGTTATTGGGATGAGGTCGTAAAAAAACGCGGCTTCCACTCCTCCGGCATTGTGGATCGTTATTATTTTCAAAGCTTATATTTCCGAGAATCAAATGGCATTTTGTTTGAAATAGCGACGGATGGGCCTGGGTTTACGAAAGATTCATCCGTCGCAGAGCTAGGTAAAGCATTGGATTTACCGCCATTTTTAGAAGCCAGACGGGCGGATATTGAAGCAAAATTAGTACCGCTGAATTAATACGCAAAAGGGGAGAGTACGCATGGAAAAATATCGAATCGATAAAAATAAAGGCTTAGAATTCGGATTGTATTCCATTGGGGATCATTTGCCTAACCCGCATACGGGCACAATGATAAGTGCTGAACAGCGTATTCAAGAGCTCATTGATGCAAGCAAGCTGGCAGATGAGGCAGGAATAGATGTATTTGCTTTAGGGGAAAGCCATCAAACATTTTTTACAACACAAGCCCATACCGTGATTTTAGGAGCTATCGCTCAGGCCACAAAAAACATTAAGATTGCCAGCTCAGCAACAGTGCTAAGTACATCTGATCCTGTTCGCGTATACGAAGATTTTGCAACGATCGATTTAATTTCCAAGGGACGTGCGGAAATTGTGGCAGGACGGGGCTCTCGCGTCGGGGCGTATAGTTTGCTTGGCTATGATGTTCGGGATTATGAAGAACTATTTGAAGAAAAACTAGAGCTTCTAATGAAATTAAACAATGAAGAAATGATAACATGAGAAGGTCAGTTTAGACCAGCTCTTAAGCAAGCAACGATTTTGCCGCAGCCCAAAAATGGACATATGCCCATTTGGAGAGCAGTAGGCGGACCTCCTGCAAGTGCTATTAAAGCAGGAAATGCCGGAATACCGATGATGCTGACGACGCTTGGAGGTCCAGCAAGCAACTTTAAAATTTCGGTAGATGCTTATCGTGAAGCTGCACTTAGCAAAGGTTTTGATCCTGCAGCTCTACCTATAGCAACGACTAGTTTATTTTATATGGCGGAGACGACACAAGACGCTTTACGTGAGTACTATCCACATCTAAACGCTGGAATGCAAGCACTGCGTGGAGGCGGATATCCAAAACAGCAGTTTGCTCAGTCGACCGATCATCGTGATGCTTTAATGGTGGGCAGCCCGCAGCAAATCATTGAAAAAATGCTTTACCAATATGAATTATATGGACATCAGCGTTTTATGGCTCAAATTGATTTTGGCGGTGTTCCGTTTGATAAAATTGCAAAAAATATAGAACTTATCGCTACTGAAATTATGCCCGCAATTAAGAAACATACCGCTAAAAACTAAATTGGAATCAAAATCAATTTCATCATTTAACTTATAAAAAGTGCCGCGACGATTTATTGCGGCACTTTTTTATGTTCCAGATCATCCTAATAACCCCGCTAAATAGCGAGTCATAACGAGCTTCCGTATCTATTTATGTATGGATTGGAACAATTTTCTATTTATATATAGAATTATTCTATTATTCAAACTTTTCAAAATTCTGTATGCTAGGGTTAGTTAAAGTTAATAAAACACATAGGAATTATATGGATTACTTGTAAAGTACGTATACCAAATGATAAAAAGTTGGTGAATGCAATAGGGCAGCTATTAGAAGTTGATCGATTACAGGTGGTATTTCGGATGGATCAAGGAGAAGTGATCGCTGTAGATGATGTGAGCTTCACACTTGAACATGGGGAAACCATCGCTATTGTTGGCGAATCCGGTTGTGGAAAGAGTGTAACATCCCTTTCCATCATGGGATTGCTCGGAGCTAATGGTTCAGTTCGTCAAGGAGAAATCAAGTTCAACGGCTCATCTCTAATCAGCTGCTCGCAAGCTCAGCTTCGTAAGCTTCGAGGCAGCGAAATCGCGATGATTTTTCAAGAGCCGATGACCTCTCTAAATCCAGTCTTCTCCATCGGAGAGCAGATTGAAGAAACGATTCGCCAGCATTTGAACCTGTCTCGAAAGGAAGCGAAGCGCTTAGCAGTAGATTTGTTAAGGAAAGTAGGTATTCCTAGAGCTGAATCGATTATAAAGGAATACCCTCACGCACTTTCAGGAGGCATGAGACAACGGGTAATGATTGCAATGGCGCTGGCATGCCAGCCCAAGCTGCTCATTGCCGATGAGCCAACGACTGCACTCGATGTTACGATTCAAGCACAAATCCTTGCATTGATGAAGCAGCTGCAGGCAGAAAGCGGTGCTGCTATCTTGCTAGTTACGCATGATTTAGGAGTTGTAGCTGAAATGGCGGATACGGTGGTCGTCATGTATGCGGGGCAAGTCGTCGAATCAGCTGACGTTTTCACTCTCTTTCGAGCACCAAAGCATCCGTATACGCAAGGCTTAATGAAATCAACCCTCCGACTCGATCAAGTCAACAGGGAGCGGCTGCAGACGATTCCAGGTTCAGTTCCCTCTTTCCAGAAGATGCCTGCAGGATGCCACTTTCACCCACGCTGTCCACATACAATCGCACGATGCCAGCAAGAACAGCCTGATCTTACGACGAATGGACAGGGACATCATGTACGCTGCTGGCTGATGGACCTTCCAAACGTATCGAATGAAGAACATACTCAGGCGGTTAGATTATGAGCCTCAACACACTATTGCAAATCGAACGGTTAAAAATGTATTACCCCATACGTAGTGGCGTGTTTTCGAATCAAGTCAGCCATATCAAGGCGGTTGATGATGTGAGCCTAACGATGTATGAAGGGGAAACCGTCGGTTTAGTTGGCGAATCGGGATGCGGCAAGTCGACGATTGGTCGTTCAATCATTCGACTTGAGAATCCGCAAGCTGGACGTATTCTTTTTGAAAATCAGAATATTATATTTTCCTCTCAGCGACAGTTAAAACCGCTGCGGACACGAATGCAGATGATTTTTCAGGACCCTTATGCTTCCTTAAATCCAAAGCTTCGAATATACGATACGCTTGCTGAGCCATTAATTGTTCATAAGCTGGTGAAGCGCATTGAGGTGCAGCGTGAGGTTGATAACCTGCTTCAATTAGTTGGATTGCCGCGTTCGGTTGCCAATCGATATCCTCATGAATTTTCCGGTGGGCAGCGCCAGAGGATCGGAATCGCTAGAGCCATTTCATTCAAACCCAAATTGATTGTATGCGATGAGCCAGTATCAGCGCTTGATGTCTCCATCCAAGCACAAATTTTAAATCTTTTGCAGGATCTGCAAAATGAGTTGAAGCTGACGTATTTATTTATCGCCCATGGCATTGGAGCAGTTAAACAGATCAGTACAAGAATCGCCGTCATGTACTTGGGAAAAATCGTAGAATTGGCACCTACAGAAGAGCTATTCCGCAAGCCGAAGCACCCGTATACGCAGCTTCTATTAAATGCGTATCCTCCGCCGGACCCAACGCTTCGAACAACGAAGAGTCACATCATTCAAGGAGATGTGCCTAGCCCAGCTGAGCCTCCATCTGGTTGTCGATTTCATACTCGTTGTCCTTATGTGCAAGAGCTGTGCCGAACAGCAGAACCGGTGATTACGGAAGAGCATCACTCTGTTGCATGCCACTATCCGCTTGCATAGCACAAAGGCTAGGAAAGGAGAAGGCATCGATGGGCCATTATATCGTTCGAAGGCTGCTGATTTCCATACCAGTATTTCTTGGTATCACATTGCTTAATTTTCTCATCATGAATATGGCTCCCGGGAATCCCGTGGATATGTTAATTAATCCTAATATCCCGAAAGAGCTGCTAGAGATTAAAAAAGAGCTGCTTGGACTGAACGATCCATTATATATACAGTATGTAAAATGGCTGGGCGGTTTTTTTAGAGGAGAACTAGGCTATTCATTTAGCAGCTTCGCCCCTGTATCACAGCTGATTGGCGCCCGAATCGGACCTACCTTGCTGCTGGCTGCAGCATCGATGCTGGTTGGGATATTGATTGCCGTACCCGTAGGGGTGATCAGTGCTGTCAAACAGAATTCAAAATTGGATTATGTCATGACAGGATTATCCTTTCTAGGCACCTCGATTCCTCCCTTTTTCCTAGGCCTTGGATTCATTTATTTGGTTGGAATTAAGCTGAAGTGGCTTCCAACAGGGGGAATGTCAACGTTAGGAGGCTCTGGAAGCTTCGGAGATATCCTGATGCATATGATTCTTCCTGTCATGGTACTTGGTATTACGATTGCTGGTAAAAAGGTTCGGTATGTTCGCGCCAGTATGCTCGATGTACTCCATCAGGATTATCTGCGTACAGCCCGAGCGAAAGGCCTTAGTGAATTTCTGGTTACGAATAAGCATGCGCTTCGCAATGCCTTAATCCCAATCATAACCGTTATTGGTGCAGAAATTCCTTTGGTATTAGGCGGCAGCATTATTATTGAGCAAGTATTTCAATGGCCGGGTATCGGGCAATTAACGATGGAAGCCATTCTCTCACGGGACTATCCAACTTTAATGGGCATTAATCTGATTGCTGCTTGCGTTATACTTTTCACGAATTTGTTGACCGACATCGTTTATTCAATGGTCGATCCACGCATTAAATACAGCTGATTGGAGGGGATTGGAAATGTCCGTTAGTGAAATGCCATTGATGAGGAAAGATGCTTTTCCCTCAGATCAAAGCGATGAAGACGAACTGTCAATGGATGTAATGGAGAGTCATGCCCAATTAGTGAGACGTAAGTTTATCAAGCACAAGCTGGCGGTATGGGGACTTGCAACTACCTTGCTGCTGCTTAGTATCGCGCTTTTTGCGCCGTGGCTTGCTCCGAGTAAGCCTAATGAAATTACAGATGCGTTCTCAGCCCATCCCTCGCTTACACACTGGTTAGGCACCGATCAAGTAGGGCGTGATGTATTAAGCCGGCTGATTTTTGGAACACGGGTATCCTTAATGATTGGTTTTTTTACAGTTGCTTTGTACGTAACATCCGGAACATTCATTGGGCTAATTGCTGGTTACTATGGCAAATGGCTGGATATGGCACTTATGCGTTTGACTGATGTTTTCTTAAGTTTTCCATACATGATGGTCGTATTGGTCATCGTGAGCGTGCTTGGTGCAAGTGCATCCACGATCATCCTTGTTCTCGCACTGTTCAAATGGCCAACGATAGCAATGCTTGTCAGGGGAAGCGTATTATCCATGAAACAAATGGATTTTGTCCGCGCCGGCGTTGCGCTTGGATACAACACCCCGCGAATACTCATGAAGCATATTTTGCCAAATGTAATGGGGCCAATCATTGTGAATGCAACGTTTGGCGTTGCCAGCACGATTCTTAGTGAAGCTGGACTTAGTTTTCTTGGGATGGGGGTCAAATCCCCTCAGGCGAGCCTTGGCAATATGCTGCACGATGCACAATCGCTAACGGTTTTAACTGAGCAGCAATGGTTATGGGTACCCGCTGGCATCGTTATTCTCATTACAGTTCTTGCGATTAACTTTGTAGGGGACGGTCTTCGTGATGCGTTTGATGCAAGAGCCTAAGTACATGAATCTGCTATTTAATTATTTAAATAGATAAAGCAATAAAACAAAAGGAGAGAAACAAATGAAAACAAGGTTTCAAGTACCAGGATTCATATTATTAACCATCTTAATGATTTTCCTATCGGCTTGCAGTGAAACGAAGCAGGGGAAGATCGAAGCAACAGCAGAACCAGCCAAGGAGGATGTTTCTGTTAAGTCAACAACCAACGAAGCCAAAGCAAAAAAAACCTTATACATTGGTATCGTTAATGCTCCTGTTACTTTAAATCAAATCAATACGCAAGGAAGCTCGGCGTCGCTTGCCCCTATTAATTTACTTAATGATTCTTTGCTCGATGTAACGGATACCGCACAATTTATACCGAAGCTGGCGGAATCTATCGAGACGCAGGATAAGCAAACTTACCGTATCAAGCTTAAAGCGAATGCCAAATGGAACGATGGCACCCCTTTTACAACGGCAGATGTGGCTTTCACCTTAAAGCTTGCCCTTCATGCCAAAGTAGAATCATCCTTCAAGCTGGATTTTATCGAAGGCTTAAATGATATTGGGAAACTGGATGAAGGGAAAACAGAGCTATCCGGATTAAAAATTATCGATCCAACGACCTTCGAGATCAAAACAAAAACACCGATCGATCCGCTCGTATTTAATGAACGTTTCGGTGTTAAAGTTAATTTCTTGCCCGAGCATATTCTGAAAGATGCCAATCCAGAGCAGCTTTCAACGAACGAGTATTTCCAGAAACCATTAGTCACCATTGGTCCCTATAAGTTTGCGAATTATGAGCAGGGGCAATTTGTCGAGGTGACAAAAAATGAAAATTACTACCTCGATGTACCTAAGATAGACACGATATTCATTAAGGTGCTTCCCGCGGCAAATCTTGTAGCGCAGCTGCAGACGGGAGAAATTCAAATGAATTCTTTGCCGGTCGGGCTTGTACCGATTACGGATTATGATAAGGTGAAGGGCTTTGAGAATGTAAATGTAACCTCTGCTCCAGCCTCTGAGCCAGCAGAAATATTCTTCAATACGGAGAAGCTGCCTGATAAAAAAGTGCGCCAAGCGATCGCCTATGCGTTGAACCGTCCGCTCATCGTGGAGCAGCTGCTCAAAGGGCAGGCCGAAATTATTGATGGAGGCATCCCAAGCTCGCATCCTTACTTTAATAAAAATATTGCCAATTATGATTACAATCCTGAAAAAGCAAAAGAGCTTTTAAAAGAAGCGAACTGGGATCCCAAACGTACCATTACATTTATTATTCCAGTTGGGAATAAAGTTCGTGAGCAGGCTGCTGATATTCTCGTGCAAAACTTAGAATCTGTTGGGATTAAAGTAGACGTTCAGAAATTCGATTTTCCAACGTTAATCGATAAAGTGGAGAAGGGCGAGCATGACATTACCATATTCACAAGAGATTACTATATCGAACCTAGCCTCTATTTTACAACCTATAAAAGTGATGATCCCGAAAGTGTGATTCGATTTAAGAATCCATTAGTCGATGAGCTGATTAAAAAGGGTGAACAAGAAATTATTGAGGAAAAACGTCACGAGATTTATAACCAATTGCAAGAGGTACTGCATGATGAGGTTGCCACTTTAGCTGTTTATTCCGAGAAACGTTTGCAGGTCGTATCAAAAAACGTTCTCGTTGGAAAACCGCTTAATCTAGGTACGTTCAATAATGTAAACCAGTGGGATATAGAAACGAAATAGCAGCACACAGTTTTAAAAAAGCTGCATGCCATGAAGTTATTTCTCGGTTTTACGGAATTTATTCCATTTATATATGTTTTTAAAACTTTAGGAGGTGCAAGGAAAATGGCAGATTTGAATTGTCTTGTATGCAAGTCGGATATCGAGGTGGAAGAGAGTGTAACGACGGGTGAAATTTTGGAATGTGGTTCATGCGGTCAAGAGCATGAAGTACAAGTCGAATCCAATCTTGTAAGCATCGCTCTAGCTCCAGAAATAGAAGAAACTTGGGGAGAGTAGGAACCGAACATGGAACAGAATCGTGCGATTTTATTATGTGTTACAAAGTTGCGGGAAGAAGAACAACGAATTATCGATCATCTTCGAGCTTTAGGCGTACAAGTGCAGGTGAACTTGGATTCCATGGACTTACCATTAGGTGAGACTGATGTTCATTCCTTCGGAATTGCTCTCATTCGTTGTCTCTCACAGAAAAACGCGTTGAATCGAGCCCATCTGCTTGAATTAGCCGGTCTTGAAACGTTGAATTCGGTCAAAGCAATTACGATTTGTACAAATAAAATACATCAAGCGATTGTGTTTCAAAAACATGGCATTCCCCAGCCCCAATATAAAGTAGCTTTTACGCCAGAGAAGCTCTTCCAAGCTTTGCAGACATTTGGAGATTTATGTGTCATTAAGCCGGCAACCTCATCTTGGGGAAGGGGAATAGCTAGAATCACCGGCAAAGAATGCTTAGACGGCTGGATAGCTGCAAGGGAATCTGTAGACCCTGGGCATCAATCGTTCCCTGTATTAGTGCAAGAATATGTGGAAAAAGGTGATTTTGATATCCGTGTTGTCATCGTAGGCAGCAAACCGATTGCTGCGTTCCGCCGGGTTTCGGCAGACAATTGGAAAACGAATACGCATCTAGGCGCGGAAATTGATCCTCTAGAAATTAATGATGAAATGGCATCCATTTGCAGACAAATAATTGAGGTTTTGGGCGAAGGCATTTATGGTGCGGACTTGTTTTTTGATTACAAGCAGCAACGGTATGTCGTTTGTGAAGTGAATCAAAACCCGGAATTCGCAAAGTCCTGGAAAATTCATGGTGTCGATGTGGCCTACCTTATTGCACAATATGTAAAAGCTGCGATTGAACGAAAAAACAAGGCCAACTTAATAGTTATATCTCGGTAAATAGGGAGGTTAAATAGGAAATGAGAGAAACGTTAACGAAACCCGAAGCTGTCATCCAAAAAGAAAACTATTTTTCATTGTCTTTTGTATTATCGAGAGTATTAAATTCAGGCGTCATTATGAGCATTGAAAAAAATGATTTTGAATTAAAAGGATTGGAGAAAGGGATAGCCAAGCTGACCAACAAGAAATATGTCTCTTTGTTTAATAGTTACACGGGTGCGATTCACGGTGCGCTGTGGGGACAGGACTTAGGCTACCATACCTCTACACGACTGGAGCATCCAAGTGAGCAGGAAAAAAAGTTTATTCATTGGTTAGGAATCACACTCATTTCAGATCCACACGTAAAGCAGGCTTATGCGACCGTTGAGATTAATTGGGAAAATCTTCATCAGTTGGATCAGATCATTTTTAAAGCCAGCGACCGCGCTCCCGTTCTCGTTTTGGATTTTACGGGATTAGGCTTTGGTCCGGTAGCTGCCATCGCCGTAAATGATGAGAACATTTGGAAAAAAGCAGAACGCTTGAAGATTTTTGGTGCCTTTGATTTACAAACGATGTGGACACAGGAAGAAAGTGAACCTGACCTGCAGCCAGCCTTGCAGTTCAACTATAGGCTTAGCCCGCTCGTAGCAGCATGTGTGAAGTTAACACTCTTAAGGAGGAACCAATCATGATGAAGTCGGATTTTATTCGCAAGCCGTTAGAGCTGCCTTCGGATGATTGGGTTCAAGCGCCTTTAGCCTTTCTGGGAGGACCATCGATTATTCCAGAGGATGTAAGGAAGACGAATTTCCCAATCATTACGAAGGAAGATGTCATCCAAATGCTTATCTCCATCCAGCAGGATGGAGAGCAAGTTGTCGATGAGTTCAAAGAAACGTACCGCAATTATGTAGGGGCGAATTATGCGATTGCTACAGCGAGCGGTACATCCAGCCTGCACCTCGCATTAGTTGGGGCAGGTGTACAGCCCGGGGATGAGGTGATCGTTCCTGCATTCACATTCATAGCAACCGCTCAAGCCGTTGTTGCAGCGAAAGCGATCCCCATTTTTGTGGACATTGACCCTATAACCTATTGCTTGGATCCTCTAAAAGCAGAGCAAGCCATAACGAACAAGACAAAGGCAATCATGCCCGTGCATGTACATGGCCTGCCTGCTGATTTACCTGCATTGAGACATCTGACTAACAAGTATTCGCTTCGCCTTGTAGAGGATGCCTCCCATGCGCATTCCGCATCGATCGATCAACAACTCGCCGGTTCGATCGGAGACAGTGCAGGACAAAGCTTAATGGCCGACAAAAACTTTCCTGTAGGCGGGGAAGGAGGCATCGCTTTTTTCAAAGAAAAAGAGGATTATGAGCGCGCACTCGCGTTCCTTGATTCATCAGGCATTGATTACCGCATGTCGTGGATTGCAGCTGCTTTTGGTTTGAGCCAGCTTTCCCGCCTCCCTTATTATGATGCCATTCGAGCACGGAATGCAGCTTATTTAACGAAAGAGCTTTCAGAGACAAAGCTGTTTAGCGGTCCATTCGTACCAGATGGGTATAAGCACAGCTATAACATGTATCGTGTTAAGCTCTCACCCGAGCGACTTGGGCTTGAGGACTTGGAGGATTATCTTGTAAAAGATGCCGTTCAGCAGCTCATTAATTCTGAAGGCGTATTTGCTAGAGAGTGGCAAAATGTACCGATACCTGGTCATCTGCCGTTCAAAAATCGAAAAGGCTTTGGAAATGGTTATCCGTTTACCTTATCGGACCGTCAAGATTTTGGTTACGATTTGAACCATTTCCCTGAAACATTGAAGATGCTTAGAAACAGCTTAACGATATGCAGAGAATTAAGAACGCCTATAGAATATGAGCGAATTCAAGCTTACGCCTTAGCTTTCAAAAAAATTGATGCGAACCCGCATATGATTCGTGAACTGGTAGAGCGAGGCAGCGATCTTAAAGTGCTGTATGAAAGAGACGCTAGATTAGGATGAGTACAACAGAACAACAAAAGAAACGAGTAGCCATTCTAGGCGGCAGCGGGTTCACTGGCGCTGAGTTATACAGGCTGTTAAATAAGCATCCGCATTTTGAAGTTCAGTTTGTGTCCTCTGAATCAAAGGCGGGATACCCGGTGGATAAGTTCTATATTGGTTCTATTCATAAGAAAAAGCTCAGCTCGCTAAAGTTCAACAAAATATCCGAATTAGACGGTCATTACGATGCGGTTTTCTCCTGTTTGCCCACAGGCTCCTTGCCTAAGATCATCCAGCATGTTGCAGAGTATACAGACTATATCTTTAATCTAAGCGGGGATTATCGTATATCCGACCCCGATATATTACATCAACATTATCCAGAAACATTAAAACATGCATTCGAAGGCGGATGGCACTACTATATTCCAGAGTTCAGCAAAATTAATCTTGAAGCAAAAGTAGTCAATCTTCCGGGCTGCATGGCGGTGGCGACGCTGTATACACTTTATCCGCTTGTGGCGCATGGCTTAATTGAAGGACGTGTAATCACTGATGCCAAGACGGGCTCCAGCGGCGGCGGAAAATCAACAACAGAACATCATGCGGAGCGCTCACATAACTTCAGAGCTTATAAAGTTCATGGTCATCGACATCAGCCCGAAGTTGTGCATGCATTATCCTATCATTTGAATCAATTGGTAGATTTGCAGTTTTCGGTCTATAGTCTTGATCTTCCCCGAGGAATTATGACAACCTCGTATTCCTTGCTCAAAGAGCATGTAACAGAGGTAGATGTTAAAAAAGCATTCTACAGCACGTATTCATCCAAACCCTTTCTTCATTATTTTAACTCGGGCAATGGTTCACCTATGATCAAAACAGTGGTAGGAACAAACTATGCAGAAATCGGTGCTTATGTGGATGGACGTAATTGTGTTTCCATCGCAACCATCGATAATTTAATTAAAGGAGCTGCGGGGCAAGCCATACAGGCAGCAAACAACTATTTTGGATACTCTGAGGAGGCGGGATTGACATTTGAATTTGAGGGAGCGTGGCCCTGATGAGCAGCGGCAGCTTATATGTAATTAAACTCGGGAGCAGTACGATTGTAAACCATCCTCACATTTTTGAAGAAATTAGTCGTATCGTAAAGCGAGGAAATCAAGTGCTGCTTGTGGCAGGCGGTGCCGAAGCCATCAAGCAAAAATATGAATCCATTCCTCGTGCGATGCCTTTTCTTACATTGCCGTCAGGGGATGAAGTGCGGTACTGTTCACCCGAAGAGATGCCGATTATCCGTGCAGCCTATCATGAGATTATTTTGCCCACTATACAGACACAGCTGAAGGCATACGGTCTGACTGTCTACTCACAGCTTGGTGGAGATCAAGGTCTTGTTTATGGCGAGAAAGCGAAGCCCCTTAAAGTGATTAAGAATCAAAAATCAATTATTGTCCGTGATTCGTTGTTCGGTCATTTTGTGGGCAGTCATGTGGCATTTCTCAAATCTGCTTTACAGGCCTTTGATGTTGTATGTGTTTCTCCACCAATATTAGATCCAGAACTGGATGTGTACATAAACATTGATGCAGACGTGCTTGCTGCTCACTTAGCGGTGGACTTAGAAGCGCATCACCTGCGCTTTGTTACTGGAACTGCAGGTCTACTGGAAGATATTGAAGATAAACATTCAACGATACAAAGTGTCTATACGAATGATGAATTAAGCTTTGTAAAAGGGCGCATGAAGCAAAAAGTACGCGCAGCCCAATTAGCAATCCGACAGGGCGTCTGTGATGTGAATATATCCGGTCCTCATTCTCTGGAAGAGCCCGGCAAAACGTGGTTTTGGAACATGGATCGGGAGCTCGGCGCATTCGATTTATTGAATAAAGTCGCGCGTATTCCTTCGGTCTCTCAAGATGAGCATGTGCTTGCACACTACTTATTAGAGACGATAAAGCAGCCTTTGGTTTCGGGGGAAATAGATCACGCGGGGAACATCGTTTTCCGAAAAGGGAATGGTCCCCATACGCTGCTCTTATTAGGGCATATAGATACGGTTCCGCATGTTTGGCCTGTTCGATCCGACTCCAATGGCATTACGGGCAGGGGAATCGTAGATGCTAAAGGCTGCTTTGTAAATTTCATTCATATGCTGCAAGAAATTGAAGTGCCAGAGCTGGGATCTTTACTTGTAATTGGTGCTGTCGAAGAAGAAATATCATCATCAAAAGGAGCTCATTTCATTCGAGATCATTACAAAGCGGATGCGGTTATTATTGGGGAGCCGAGCGGGGTTGAGAGCTTAACCCTCGGTTATTACGGTCTCTTTAAACTGGAAATTACTATTCATCGCGCGCAGGAGCATACCGCAGCCAAAGATAGCCAGAGCGTTATCGACGAATTGTACAGTGTCGTATCAGATATTCGTGTTCTCGTACGTGATATCGATCCACAATCCTTATCCTCATTAATTGATATCGAGCATCAGAATGAACGAGGGTTTTTGACGGTAAAAGGGACGTTAAACTTTAGAATATCACCTGCGGCAGGCAGCGATTATTGGAAAAAAATTGATTTGTCATTTGGTGAAAATGTGAATGTTGACATCTTGCGTGCAACACCAGGATTTTCGAACTCTCGCACAGGCTCCTTAGTCAAAGCTTTTGTTCGCAGTTTCGCAAAGCAGGGAAAATCGATTCACTATATCAAAAAACGTGGAACGAGCGACATGAATACGCTGGCCACAACTTGGGATTCCGTCCCGATGGTAGCTTATGGTCCAGGGGATTCCAGCTTGGATCATACGAATGATGAATATTTACATTACGGTGAGGTAGAGCAGACCAGAACAATTTTGAAGGAAGCCGTAAACGAATGGTTTCGGCTGAGATTGGAGGAATAAATGGAGCTGGCAATCAATATTCAAAGGGAAGAAATTTCCCTGCTGGTTGATAAAGCGAAAGAAGCGAGAAAATTGATTATTGACATGGCTGCTTCGTCTACTGGATGCCATATCGGAGGAAGTCTTTCTGCGATTGACTTATTGATTGGTGCATATTCGAAATATGTGCAAGATCCCAATACACTCATCATTCTTAGCAAAGGGCATGCTGCAGCAGCATTATATGCCGCGCTTCATGTATATGGAATTATCAAGGATAACCCAGCGGATAGCTATGGAAAAGCAGGCTCTTTGTTCACAGGACATCCTAATCATAAACTGTCAGGCATCCCCTTCGCTACAGGCAGTTTGGGTCATGGCATTCCTTACGCAGCAGGCTGGTCACTGGCGCAAAAAATGAAACAAACGAATGGACTAGGGATTGTGATCGGTGGAGATGGGGAGCTGCAGGAAGGGTTATGCTGGGAAACCGCACAGATTGTCCAAGCCCAGTCGATCACTAATTTTGTATATATCGTCGATTGCAACGGAGGCCAAAACGATGGTTATGTGCATGACATATCACCGCTTTGCAATCTCCGGCAAAGATTTGAAGCGTTTGGCTTTGCTGTCAAGGAAATTAACGGCCATCATTTCGAAGAAATCCTTGCCGCAATTGAACCAGATCCAGATAAACCGGTAGCCGTCCTGGCCAATACGATAAAAGGAAAAGGTGTTGCAGCGATTGAAGGAAACCCCGAAGCGCATTATGTTAAAATCCCGGAGAAGCTCGCCCATAAATGGAAGGTGAGTTTATCATGACCAAGAAGTCAGGTAGAGATGCCTATAAAGATGAGCTGACTACGCTTGCTTCCAGCAACGACCAAATTGTATGTATTGAAGCAGATCTAGGAGGCAAAAATCATCCTTTTGGGCAGCAGCATCCCCAGCGTTTTTTTAATCTAGGCATTGCGGAATTAGCTGGCATTGATATGGCAGCCGGTCTTGCTGAAGCAGGGTATGTGCCATTCTTCTCAACCTTTGCTTCCTTTGCAGCATTGCGAGCAGCGGAAAGCATCAAGCTGACGATGGGGTATATGGGGAAAAATGTGAAGGTTGTAGCTGCGTATGGAGGGGTATCTGGTGGTTGGTTTGGAACGACACATCATGCACTGGAGGACATCGCAGTCCTCCAATCGTTTCAAAACATACGGATCGCTTGCCCTCATGGCGAACAGGAAACACGAAGAGTGATACGTGAAGCAGCAGCATCAGAGGAGCCGTATTATATTCGCCTTTCCAGAAATGATGCTTTTGACAGCTTGGATCGAGCAGAGGACGAGAGCTGCAGAAACTTAATTATTGAAGGAGGCGCACGTACTGCCCGATCCAAACTATGCTTGATTTCCGTGGGTGAACAAGCAACAGAACTTTGCATGCGGATCGTTCAAGAGGACGACACTATCGTACATGCGCATTTATGTTACGTCGACATTCAAAGCTTGAAACCCTATATTCAACCATTAAGCGGTTTAGCTGACCAATTTCTGGTCGTTGAGGAGCATCGAGCAACCGGCAGTATCGCGTCCTATCTAGCCTTATTATTGCCTAAGCATCAAGTTCATTCACATCATTGCGGTGAGAACTGGCCGATCTACGGCGGTACACATGCTGAGGTTCTAGACTATTTAGGATTTGGGTTTGAACCACTGCAACAACAAATCCAGAATATTCTAGGAGGTAAGGATGGTTTTTAGCGTACTAAAACAAAGAAACTTCCGCCATTATTCCCTCGCTGATATTATTTCCGGATTCGGCGTAGGCATGAGTACGATTGGTGCGAACTGGTATCTTATGGATCAGACAAATTCGATTACCGCCATAGGATTCATGCTTTCCTTAAATGTTATTGCAGGTTTTCTCATCTCCGCATTTGTAGGCACCCTAATCGATAAATGGAATCGAAAAACGATTATCCTATGGGCCAATGGCATTCGAGCGATCGCCTTGTTAATCATAACAGGTGCTTTTGTATGGACGGGATTCCGAATTGAATATCTTTATACCTTTGCCATTATTAACGGGATGGGCTGGACCGTGTATATGACGGCTTCTCGAAGCCTGGTTCAAGAAATCCTATCGGAGAAGGACCTCATTAATGGAAACTCCTTAATTGAAATCAGCTTGCAAGTAGGGATGTTTATGGCTGGTGCACTTTCAGGAGTGTTGTACAAATTCGTTGGTTTTGAGATCATTCTTCTTCTAAATGCGCTCGCCTTTATCGTGAGCAGCTTCTTCCTTAGTCGAATTCAATACACACCTATCCCTTTTGAAAATGATAAAGAGACCTTTTTTGCAACGTTTAAGAATGGCCTAACGTATCTGGCGGAACGTCCATTTATTTTCTTGCTTGGTATTGTATCGATTATTCCACTCGTTTCTACGATGATTTACAACGTCGTTCTTCCTGGCTATGTGA
Organism: Paenibacillus sp. 2TAB26; assembly: GCF_052115145.1. Classification (NCBI taxonomy): domain Bacteria; kingdom Bacillati; phylum Bacillota; class Bacilli; order Caryophanales; family Paenibacillaceae; genus Paenibacillus; species Paenibacillus sp. 2TAB26. Next base: position 125,676 of record NZ_JBFRGC010000023.1, on the reverse strand, counting down.
GCAATACGGTGCAAGGTGATTCCGTTGTATTCGGTTTATCAGATATGTTTTATGGCATTGGGGGATTATTGTCTGGATTTATTGCAGCGCCCTTAGCTAAGAAAATATCACAACATGGAACGATACTATTATTTTTTATGATATCCGTGCTGAGCTTGCTCGCTGTAGCGTTTAACCATTTGATTCTGCTTTTGTATTTTGGCAGTGTATTGATTGGATTAACGAACTCATCGTTACGTATTTTGATGACAACGACGCTGATGGAATCGGTATCCAAATCCTACATGGGTCGAGCGACTTCGGTCTGGATGGCGATTTCCTTGCTCTTGCAGACCTTGTCCGCCACAGGGCTTGGCCTTGTCATTGATCGTTTCTCTCCAGGCGCGGGTTTTATCTGTATGAGCGGCTTGATGTTCATCGGATTTGTTGTGTACTTTGTGATGAATAGTAAAGCGACACAAAAAAGCACACTGGAAGCTTGAATTTTGCATTGCGAACCACTTCTTTCATAACCATTAAAGGAGGATAAAAAGATGACAGCAATTAAAACGGTTGCTTTTGTTGAACCAAGTTTCTACGGCGTTAGTTTTGCGAGAGTCGCTTTTGAACAAGGACATAAAGTCATTTCCATCGTTTCTTCCACGGAAAATCCGCAAAAGTATGGATATGAAGGCATCTACCATGATCTAATTGTTGCAGATATTCGAGATGAAGAGTCCCTCTACCAAGCGATTGTTAACTCACCTTATGCGAATCAACTGGATGCGTTAATTCCTGCTACGGATTACGCCTCTCACGTAACTGCGAAGGTAGCGGAGCGGATTGGACTTAGAGGAGTACCATACGAAGCAGCATTAAAGTCGCGAAACAAAGATTTGGCTAGAGAAGCTTATGCTGAACATCAAGTACCAAGTGCAAAATTCAAAAAAGTGAGAACTTACGAAGATGCATTAGCAGCTGCGGAAGAGATCGGATTTCCTATTGTATTAAAACCGACGAATTGCGCAAGCAGTCAAAATGTTTATTTCATCAACGATGAAATTGAACTGAAGCATGCGATAGATGCGATCTCAGCGTTTAAAGTAACTTATATGGACTTTAAAGTCCGCGATGAGTTTTTAATTGAGGAGTACTTGGATGGTCCAGAATTTAGTGTCGAATTATTCGTAAAAGATGGAGAGCCCATTTTCTCGGCCGTTACTGAAAAATTAACCTCACCGCTTCCTTATTTTGTTGAAATTCTTCATACGTTACCTACGTCTGTGCATGTAGAGCATGAGGATCACATCGTTCGTACGGCTGTAGATGCTTTGAGAGCTATTGGGATAGTGAATGGACCAAGTCACGTAGAAGTGAAGCTTACAAGTACGGGTCCACGAATTATCGAGGTGAACGGAAGGCCAGGAGGTGACAATATTTCTTCTGATTTATTAGTGCAAGCGTTCGGTGTCGATATATTTGAAGCGACCGTTAACTATTATTTAAACAACCCGATCAATATTCAGAAAAGGTTTAACCGCGCAGCTTCAATTGCTTATGTGACCGCCGATCGAGAGGGTATTTTCGATGGAATTGAAGGCTTTGCCGATTTAGAACAACATACAAATGTTATCCGAGCACAGCTAACGGCAGCTCAAGGTGATTTGGTCACAGAAGCAAAAAGCTCGGATGATCGATTGGGTTATTTCATTACAGTTGGCAACAACCCTCAAGAAGCGAAAGAACTAGCCCTTGCTCTGAAAGAAACGTTAACGGTCGTGTATCACCAGCATGAAACAGAGAGTGCAGCGGGGTATTCGTAAGACAAGATTTGAGTTTGAATAAGCAGGGAACAGGCTCTTAACGAGCCTGTTCCTTCCATAAATAGAATGTAGTAATAATTCCACGAATAATCATATCAAATGAAAGCCTTTAAGAGACAAGCTTCAACCCTACGGCTGACCCTAATACCATCGCTATAAAAACAACCCTTTTCCAGTCTTTTGATTCACCATATAAAAGCATTCCCAATATAGCTCCGCCTGACGCTCCAATCCCCGTCCAAATGGCGTACGTTGTTCCCATAGGCAGTGTTTTCATGGAATAAGCAAGAAATAAGAAGCTTGCTAAAAATCCGATCGTTAATAATACAACGGATTGCCAATTGCGATCCTTATGCAATTTATTTATCATCGCAACACCAAACATTTCAAACAATCCTGCAAATATGAGAGAAATCCAAGCCATTAGGATACAGCTCCTTTCTGATCTTTATCCTTCGTAACTAATTTCAAGCCCATGACTCCCGCTAATAAAAGTAAAATCAACAACATTTTGGTCCATTTAAATGGTTCTCCAAAAAATATGATTTCGGAAAAAACAGTTCCTGCCGTACCCATTCCTACAAAAACAGCATATACCGTTCCGACGGGCAATTTTTTGCCTGCAGCGATCATTAAATAGAAGCTGATAATAATAGAAATAACAGTTCCTGTCCACGTCCAGAAGTCATCCGCGTGTTTTAAGCCAATCACCCAAAAAACCTCGAAAAAAGCGGCAATAAATACTTTAATCCAATTCGAATTCACCAAAATACACCTCCAATTTTATTGTTGCCAAAAAACATAAAAAAAAAGCCCAAGAGTAAACTGTTTAACAGTTTCTCCCAGGCTTTTATCCTTCCGTGACACAGCATCGCTGTGAGTTTTCTCTCGGACCAGACCAACAGTTATGCTGCGGAACCCTAGAAAACATTTCGTTTATTCAATTACCTTGTATTATACACATATCCAAATCAATTACAATACTCATAAAATGGAAAATAACAAAAAAAGATCTTCCAGAACATGTAGTACAACCCTTGGAAACCATATATGCTTGATATAAAATAATAGGAAAGCATTAGGAGAAAGGGGAAGCTGAACATGTCGATGAAGATCGAACTGAAACCGAGAACACCGGGAAGCAATGGCAAGATGCTTGTCTTGCTGATTCATGGTTTGGGCGCTCCTGAAACGTGGGTAAAGCCAGGCAGAGACTGGGCGGAGCTCATCGCATCAGATCCGGACATCACAGATACGGATATTGGTATCGTTACATATGACACCTCTAAGCTCATCAGCAGCATTTTTGGAATCGAAGGAGAGTTTGACGTTTTAGGTCAAAAAATTAGTGTCAGTAAAAAAAGTCCTCTGTCCATAGACCAGCTTGCTATACAATTAAAGACTATTTTAGATGGGTATACCTATAGAAAATATAAGAAAATCGTTATCGTTGGCCACAGTATGGGAGGATTAATCGGTAAACGATTCCTACTCAATGAATATTTGCTCCGCAAAAAAGGATTAGAACGGATCGGTGGCTTTATTAGCTATGCAACACCTTATAACGGCTCTAAATTCGCTGAGTTTCACCATTTAATAAAGCGCTTTCAGATTCATAAGCAAATCGCACAGCTGCGTTCAAATAACGATTTTTTGGATGAAATGAACCGCAGCTTTTCTGATGCACAAGAAGAACTTAGGAGCTTTTTCACTTCCATTTACTGCTTTGGAGACAAGGACACTGTAGTCGAGAAGGGCAGTGCTGTTCCCAATATGGGACAATCAAAGAGCTATGATTCTGCCCGATCTCTGCCCGGTGATCATGGCACCATTCTAGATCTGCTGCAAGGACATCTCTCAACGAACTACGATATTCTAAAAGGACTTTTACTAGACGTACTTGGCCCGTTTGAACCTTCACCATTAGGTGTACAAGATAACCGCCCAGAGATTACAACTTCCTCAGACCTGTCGGACAAGCCAGCAGGATCAGTTAATGTATCGAAGATGCAGGCTCGATTAAACGATCAATTTGAGATTCACCGACAAGCTTTGGATACCATCTTCATACGACGTTTCAAAAATGATGACGAAATAAGAACAAAGCTTATTGCTTCTATGAATGATGTTCTTCGAAAGCTGAAGGAGATGGAAGAAAGCAGATTACAGCTGTTTCTAAAGCTGTACCAATTTGCAAACATTCGTCTTCCTGAAGGAGAACCCGGCCTGCGCGAGCTGTGGGAGCTGCTGGCTCTCGTGAATTTGGTATATCCCGATTGGAACTTTATCGATCCTGAGGAATGGGTTCATTTGTCCAATCTTCAGCTGGATTCCGATCGCTGGGTGCGTATGCTCTACTCACAGGCTAAAGAAACGATGCCTGAGGTCGTCATCGGATTTATGACTAAACTTTACACCAATTCTTTTCAATCTTATATGAAGTCCAGAGACCATTCGGATTTATTCCCATATCGCTTGCTACTCGAAAATATTAATTCGGAATCACTCGCAAAAGGCAACCCAGAAAACCTATGCGAGCATTGCAACAATGGCCGTAAAGCTGACTTTTCCAAAATATTACTACAATTTGCTCAAGACACGAAGTTAACCATCTTCGAAGGTTTAGAATCTAATCGCTTATCCGGAACGGTCAGTATCAGTTGTTCCTCTTGCTTGCGTCAAGTTAGACATGAAGTGAGTTATGAAGAAATTTGCACGCGACTAAGGAGTGTGATTTGAAAATGGTGCAACAGATTTTTGACTTTTTTGACCAACAATCTGATCTTGAGAAGCTAACAAATGTATCCATTAGGCATATAGATGCCCTTTACTTTTCTGCGAAGCAAATTTTTGCTGTCGTTTCCTATGATTCTCCATCATCACTCGAGAACAACTGGGAGCGAGCAGCTTATCAATTTGCTTACCGGGTACAGAATCAGCTTCCCAGCGAACTAGATGATTTGCGTTGGGACATGTATTTAGTCCTCTTTGTAGACGCGCAAGAGATAAGCAATGCTTTGAAAAAGCGCATCGAGTCAAACCGCTTTTTCTTTCGCAAGATTATCATCACGAGCTCTGATTTAAATCGTTTAGCTGAAAAACTGCCTTTAGACTTTCAAACTAAGCTGCCCGAGCACCAACTCGAGCGCCTTTGGTTTCATGATCGGCATTTTCTCCAGCAATGGCAATCCTGTGTTCAACAATTGACGAAAGACCAGTTAAATAAAGCTTTGTTTCAAGCTGATGAGCAGTCTGTGGACAAGCTATTATCATCTTTAAATATTCCAGTGTTAGCTGAGGTGCTCAGCCATGAGGATTAATGCAATCACAATAGAAGCATTCCGCGGGTTTAATGAGAAGCGAAGATTTGAATTTCCCAATACAAGCATTGTCATTTTACATGGCCCAAATGGTTACGGAAAAACCTCTTTTTTTGACGCGATCGAATGGGGATTAACCGGTAGCATTTATCGTTATGAGCAAGACCCCGAACGAAAATTATATCGATACATCGGGAATCATTTTGCCGGGGATAGAGCTCCAAAAGTAATCATTGAGCTAGGAAATTCAGACTTGCAAATCACAGTAACACGTACGGGAATCGCCAATACGAATGTAAGGACAGATAGCGGAGTCCATTTGCTTGAAGTTGAGATTAATGGTGAGAAGGTGCCTGCCAAGGAGGCAGAAGCCGTGTTAAAGGAGAAGCTCGTCCACGCGGAATGGCTCGATAAAGTAGATTTAAACAAAAGCTTGTTTCTAACTCATCTTCTTTGTCAAGAACGGATGAATGGCATCCTAAGAGGCATGAAGGAGAAGGATCGCTACAATTCGGTTTCCCGAATTTTCGGCACAGAGCAATTTGCGAGCTATGGAGAACTCGTACATAAAGCAAGAGTGGAGCTGGAAGAAAGAAAACTAGCATTTAGCCAAAAGCGTGGGCAGCTGATTGCAGAGGAAGAAACGCTGGAGCACCGCATTCAAGGCATTAAGCTGGAAATCTCAGAAATCTCGCCTGCATCACGAAATAATCAATGGTCAACAGCACTTCATAACTATGAAGCTGTCTTCCAAAAAACAGCTGTTTCAGAAGATGAAGATCTGGTTATTTTGTTGATCAAAGAAGCCGAGGAGCAAATAGAAGCTCTCGTTCAGGAACGAAATCTTTTGGAAAATGATACAATTAGACGGCTCGATCTAGCAAAAGATGCCATGACCTCATTACAGGAAAAGCTTCCGCTTCTAATGCAATGGGAACGAGAAAGTCGCCTTACTCAAACGCTAGATGAACACTTAAATACAATTCAAAAATTGCTAAGGCTCAATGAAGAAGCAGATAGTTTTTTGCAAAACGAACTGATCAAGCTCCAAAACGAACAGCTGAATGAGGATTTACAGCAGCAAACAATGGCAATTCAGCATAGAGCCGATCACTTATTTGAAGCGTTAAATGACGTAAAAAAATTATTGCTTCAGGCAAACAACCGTAAAAAATTTGATGGGATGAGCGGTGGCTTTGCCATGGCTTATCCACGCTTAGAGGAGTCTCCTCGACTCGCACTCTATCATTCATTACGAGAGTTAGAGCTGCGGTTTCGTGAACAAACAGATTTGGAAAACGCCTTTTTGGAGGCTGATCGTTTACACAAACAGCAGTTGGAATTTGTACAGCAGCTTGTGCTTCATGAAAAGAAACATAAAGCTTTTCTAAAGCATGTTCTACAGGTTGCTATTGAACAGCCAGAGTTAGAATGCTGCCCTGCCTGTGGAATAGAAGATGTTGATTCTTTACGCCTGCAAAACTATGTCAGCGCCCAGATGGATGCCATTCATCCCGATTTAGCTAGCGCAGAAAAGAAGAGCCTCGAGCTTGGATTACAACGACAAATCTATCATGACCAGCTGTTTGAAGCAAAAGCGAATGTTAAAGAAAGTCTAATCAATCTTCATGCCACCATGCAGGAATGGAGTGATCTGCATACCCAATTGCTCGATCAAGTGGCAGATTTACAAGCAAAGCACTACGATTTGCGTAAAAAAATGCAGTTAATGGACAAGAGCTACAATGATTTCAAAGCATTGGCTGATGAGTTGGATATCCCTATTCATACGCAAGCTCTGAAAGAGCTGTTACTGACTAAGCTGGATGAAGGTAATAAACAAGTAGATCATTTACGCAAGCAGCTTATTACGATTGCAACATCGTTTTCATCCCTGCCAAGGGAGAGCAAAGAGAGAGAACTTAAGCATTTACAAGATGATGTCGTTGTTTGGCTAGGTAAACTAACGGCAGAAGGAATTGTTGGTGTCAGTGCTCAAACAACGGATTGGAGCGCAGTTGCGGATCAGTTAGACGTAAAGGCTAGTTTGATTGAAGAGTCATTGCTCGAAAATACTCGTAAGCACGGAGCAGCAACACAATTATTAGATGCTTTCCGAGCAAACACAGATCTCGCATTGCTCGAACAATTACAGCAACAAAAAACTGCCAAGCATAAGGTCATAGAACGAGTGGAAGAAGGTCTTCGAAGCATCGAAGACCTGGTTGCCGCTCTAAAGGATGCCGAGCAGGCCGTCCCAGACGCTATTCGTGGCTTGAATGAACGAGTCATGGATCAAATGTTCGATACTATGCGTTCCATCTTTGTCAGAATCAACTCCCATCCCGTATTCACCGAGATCGATTATGATACAGGGAAAAAATTCAACAGCAATCGCTTATTTCTAAAAGTGATGACGAGAGAAGATACGGCCCTTGGCCACCAAGAAGCAAATCCCTCGTACATATTTAGCGCAGCCCAGGTGAATGCCACTGCGATTTCATTCTTTTTGGCCATGGCGCTTACGCAATCTTGGTCCCCACTGTCCTTTGTCGCAATGGATGATCCTGTACAAAGCATGGATGACTTGAATGTAGCTGCATTAATTGATCTCATACGTAATTTAGCTGATTCAAAATTGCAAAATCATAAACAATTTATTATTTCAACACATGATTCGACATTCTATCAGGTTATGAGAAAGAAGTTCAGAATGCTGAAAGTAGGCATTATTGAATACGATTCCTATTCAGAAGCAGGCCCAACATTTGAGCAGCGAGTAGTAGAAGCTACAGATAAGAAACCGATTGCCATATTTTCAAAAGCAGACTCATAAAAAATCAATCATAAAAAGTCGATTTCCTGTACGATTAAGGAATCGACTTTTTTATTATAAACGGCCTAAAAATATAATTAATCTAAACCTGAGAATAAAAATTTTCAATTTCGTTGTATATAGTGTAAAAGCTTTTACAAAAAAATAAGGAGAATCGCTAATGAAGTCTAATGATAAAAATTTCATCCAACGATTAAAGCGCCAGAAAGAAGATGCTTTAGAATATATCGTTGATACCTATTTGCCTTTAATTAAAGGGGTAACTTATAAAGTGCTGTCCCCGCTTGAGAACGAGGGAGTTATTGAAGAATGTATGAACGATATTTTATTATCCATTTGGAACAATTCGAATAAATTTCATGGCGATTCGACTGATTTCAGAAAATGGATTTGTGCTATAGCCAAGTTTAAGTCTATTGATTATTACAGAAAAAATAGTAAAAGAGTAGAATTCACCACTAATGAAATGGAATTGAGCTCCGAAAAATCGGCAGAAGAAGAGTTGATTATGCTTGAGGATAAAACGGAATTAATTCAATTAATCCATTTATTAGAGCCTGTGGATCGGGATATTTTTATAATGAAATTTTTTCTTGGATTAAAGACAGAGGATATTTCAGCGAAACTCGATTTAACGAAAGCGTCCATCGATAATCGCATTTATAGAGGGAAAAAGACACTTTACACCAAAGCGATGCAGCTGAATTGGAAAGGTAGTGTATGATGAAGGATATTTATGAATTATTAAACGATATAGATCTAGACGACAAGCAGTATGTGGAAATGGAAGTAACTGAATTTGAAAAGACCAAGGTCAAGAAAGTATTAATGCAATCATTATCTCAAAATAAAAAAACAAAGCGTTGGAAAAAGAATGCTGCTGCTGCAGTCATACTAATCGGTATAACGGCTGCTACCTTTGGCGTTACGTTCCCTGCTTATGCTAGCGAAATCCCCGTTATAAGAAATATATTCAGGTTATTGGATACCGGAAGGATCGGATTTCATGATGACTATAAGACATATTCCAGCGAAATTAACATGTCAAAGGAGAGCAAAGGCATAAAATTGACGATTGAAGATGCGATTTTTGATGGGAAATCGGTTACCTTAACCTATGCATTAGAAAGTAATCAAGACTTGGGTGACGAACCAAAGTTACATGGTTTATTATATGCAAAAGGTGCACTCGGCGGGAGTCAAAGCTCTCAAATTACAAAAGTCGATGAAAATAGTTATGTAGGTTTAGTTCAAAGCAATATCGATTTTCGTAATCAAACGGAATTGGATCACGTAAATATAAACTGGACTATTGAAAATATAACAAATCCAAATAACGAAGAGAAAATACAAGGTAAATGGAGCTTTGCTCTTTCTTTAGACGCAACATCGAATCAAACACAGATCATAAATCAAAGTGTTGAACACGAGGGAGTAAAAGTGAACATAGACAACATAACTTTTACCCCCATGAGCTTTATCGTTTATTACAATCAAGTGATTTCGGATGAGACAAGAAATGAATGGGATGCTGTAGATGTGGATATCGAAATGAAGGATGACTTAGGCAATCATTATGTAGGTAAAGGCAATGGAGGAGCAGGTGAGCGAGGCGGCTATAACATGAACTGGAGTAAAACTTTTGAAAAATTAGACCCCAATGCTACCAAGCTTATACTGACACCTCAGATAAACTTGTATGAACACACTGCCGAAAATCATGGATCATTAGAAATAACGAGAGACGAAGGTTCAAAAGAAATTGTATTGCCTAAAAAATCAGGAAGAGGTAGAGAACAAATTAAATTGGATGATATTGTCATTGAAATAAAGAAATAAATGATAAGACATTAAGGCTTATGAGAGGACATGCTATGGTTGCTTCAGATTAAGCCATAAAAAAGCGAGCAGGATCGTATCCTGCTCTTTTTTTGTTGCATATTTAATAAGGAGAAACGATAATTTAATGATATGTGGGAAATAGGATTGATTACATTTATAAATAACAACTTTTGATTAAAGGGTAATATTAATCGGAAAAATGTGCTATAATTTAAAGTTGAAATTTCAAAGCTTTAACAACAACAAGAAAAGGTGAAACGAATGATAATGAACGAATGGGAACAACTTTTATGAATAATGAATTGAACCTTTATAAACGTATATTAAATAAACTGCCCGACTTGAATATTAAGCTTGCTGAACCCGTTAAAAATCACGCATATACAAAATTAGGGGGGAATGCAGATGTATTCATTACTCCAAATAAATATGATGAAATAAGCACTGTATATAAAATTGCGAAAGAAGAAAATGTTCCAGTTACCCTCTTGGGACATGGCTCCAATCTTATCGTGAAGGATGGCGGCCTTCGCGGGATTACGATGCATTTAAAAAACTTGAATGAAGTTCGAACCGAAAATAGTACAATTATTGCGCAGGCTGGAGCTTCGATTATAGATGTATCTAGGCAAGCATTAGAACAGCATCTGTCTGGACTTGAGTTTGCATGCGGCATCCCAGGTACGGTCGGTGGTGCTTTGTATATGAATGCAGGAGCCTATGGCGGACAAATTTCGGATGTATTAGTCAAAGCTTTAGTAATGAACGAAGCAGGCGAGCTTCTCACATTATCAAGTGAGGATCTGTCATTAAGTTATCGGAAAAGTAATATTTCTGCAAATAAATATGTCGTGCTCGAAGCTGTATTTAATCTTAAACAAGCTGAATATGCCGATATTAAAGAAAAAATGGATGAGTTCACTTTTGCGCGAGAAAGTAAACAGCCATTGGAATATCCTTCATGCGGCAGTGTATTCAAACGCCCGCCTGGATATTTTGCTGGAAAACTGATACAAGACAGCGGTTTGCAAGGGAAACGAATCGGAGGAGCAGAGGTATCCACAAAACATGCAGGTTTCATTGTAAATGTGGATCATGCTACATCTCAGGATTACATTGATTTAATCGAAGTTATTAAGACGACGGTAAAACAAAACTTTGGCATAGATTTAGAAACGGAAGTCATTGTCATTGGGGAAGACAATCAAAACTAAAACAAACGATTAAAGTTCAAAGACCCTTCCCATTCAATTGGCGAGGGTCTTTGATTTTTTACAATATTTATATTTATATAGCATTTTTGGTTTCTTATATAAAATATATCTATTATGTAATCAATTGACCTCAAGTGGGTGTGAATGCTACAGTTATCTCAGCCTTTAATCCTCACTTAACCCGTAGGGATTATGAGTTTAATACACAACCAAATTGGAGGAAACGATTTTGAAAAAGTTTAATGCATTTACGTTTGCCCTTGTTTTCTTATTTGTTATTACAGCATGCGCCAATAATGGCAGCAGCAATAAAGGAGAATCAGCCGCGGGGGTTAAAAAAGTTATTGTCGGCACTGGTAATGATTTCGAGCAAGTCGCTTTTCTCGATGATAACGGAAAGTTAACAGGCTACGACGTTGAAGTTATCAGAGAGATAGACAAACGTCTGAAAGAGTATGAATTTGAGTTTCAAACGATGGAATTTTCCAACATTCTATTAAGTCTAGAAACGAAAAAGATCGATATAGCCGCTCATCTATTTGAGAAAAATCCTGAGCGTGAACAAAAGTTTTATTTTAACGAAGAACCTTACGCTTATTGGCGGAACAAAATTATTATTGCAGCAGCAAACAATGAATCGATCAAGTCCTTAGATGATTTGAAAGGAAAAAAAGTGCTGATTGGCCCGACCAGCGCTCAAGCTCAAATCCTTGAAAATTACAATAAGGAGCATGATGGCGCAATAAAAATCGTGTACCAGCAAAACGATGCTAACGATGAAGTTCTTCAAATCACTAATGGACGGGTTGACGCAACAATAAGCGCAGACTTCCTTCTTCCGATCAAAGATCCGCAAGGCAAGCTCAAAGCAGTAGGAGATGCGCTTAATGAGGGGCATATCCAGTATGTACTCCGTAAAGACGACCCCGAGTCAAAGAAACTTGCCGACGCTGTGGATCAAACGATAAAAGAAATGAAAGCGGATGGAACCCTCGCAAAGCTTAGTACGGATTGGCTTGGTCAGGACTTTTCAAAATAAAAGCTTAACACTTTAAATGTGGAGGTGATTATTCACAATGGGAATTGCAGTGATTTATGGAAGCTCCCGCAAAAATGGAAACTCGGATCAACTAGCAAATTTATTAGTTGAAGGATTTGAAGCAGATAAAATTCACTTATCTGACTACAACATCGAGCCTATTGTCGATTACCGGCATTCTGAGAAAGAGCCTTACCCAAATGATGATTACCATCATCTGATCGAACGCGTAAAGGCACAAGATGTATTGGTGTTTGCGACGCCAATCTACTGGTATGGCGCATCAGGACTTACGAAGACGTTCATTGATAGATGGTCCCAATCATTAAGAGAGAATAAGACCGAGTTTCTATCTAGTTTTGCGTCAAAAACAGCTTGGATCATCGGTATAGGCGATGACGAGCCCCATCTGAAAGGAATTCCGCTTGTTCAGCAATTTCAATATATTTTCGACTATACGGGCACAAATTTTGCAGGTTACATCCTTGGGAGAGGCAACAAACCAGGCGATATTTTGCAAGATACCATTGCTTTGGCCACTGTGGAGGAAATCCGGAAAAAATGGCATACTTAATCAAAATGTAAATTTAGAGGAATTCACACGTTGTAACAACATCTGAATTCATTTTATAATGTAAAGAGGCAGGGAGGTGATAGGAATGGCAAATCAAATTGCCGGGAAAAGTAACTGCTCATGCAAAGCCTAATATTAGGGCGATACTTTGCGTGGGGCCGGACTGAAATATTTTCGCCCAATGGAGCTCATATCGTTTCTAATAAAAGCTTTGCACCTTATATTTTTTTTCATTAAAAATAAGGGGCTGAACAGCTATGAATAAACCATTTATTAGAAACCATCAATATAATTTAATTAAGAAACAAGCACATCTGCTTCAAACTGCGTGTAACACGGTATCCGATCCGAAAGTAGTTGAAGCGGTTAGGTATAGTACGCAAACAAAGATTTCCGAAGCATTCCCGGGCGCAACTGATCTTCAAAAGCATGAGTTAGAGAAGCTTGCAACGTTAAATAGGACGGAAGAAATTCAATTCTATTTGCAATCGCTGCAGCCTTTGATGTCGGAATTCACTCAAGTAACGGCAGCTCAAATAAAAAAGCTGTTTCCAAAAGTCAAAAAGCTAAAGGTACCCGATTTAGCTGATATTGACTACCGTTATGTCACGTATTTGGGTTGGACCGATATCGCATCTAATAGGCTGTTTCTTATTTACCGTCAAGACGGACAGCTTATCGGCATTGAAGGAAAGTTTACGCCAACAAATAAGAAAAGCACCTGTTTTTTGTGCAATAGACATGAAGAAGTTGCGTTATTCACGGCGATTACGAAATCAAGGCCTGCTAATGCTTCACCTGATTACTACAAGGCCATTGGAAATTATATGTGCGTAAACAGCGAAGCCTGCAACGCAAATATAACGGATGTCACCGTTTTAGAGAAATTCTTCAGCAACTTCATCGGAAAACATGAATCATAAAATGAAAAGAAGCATCAGAGATTCTGATGCTTCTTTTTTTATTGTGAGTTGCTTCTTCCAGTATCGCTGATTGCAGTCTACACAAGTTCTTCAAAAGTGTAAGTTACAATGAGGATAAGGAATAGTGGATAGGAGGACAAAAGAACAAATTTTTAAGAAAAGAAATGAAATTACGTTTCCGAAATACCCATTGGGGGTATAATGCGAATAACATACTGAACGAATAAACAGAGGAGTGTTATATAAAATGAAAAAACAATTGGTTTTACTTAGTGTTGCTGCGGTAATCGCTTTAAGTGGATGCGGTAAAAACGAAAGTGCTGAGAACGCTATGACCAGCAATCAAGGTGAAGACCACTCACAAATGAATCACTCCAATAGCAGTCAGCTTCCTAAAGGGTTAAAAGAAGCAACGAATCCAACCTACAAGGTGGGGAGTGAAGCGATTATAAAAGCAGACCATATGGCAGGAATGAATGGAGCTACAGCAACAATTGTGGGCGCCTATACGACTACTGCCTACGCTGTATCTTATACCCCAACAACGGGCGGCGAAAAAGTGACCAGTCATAAGTGGGTTATTCAAGAAGAAATTAAAGATGCAGGCGACAAACCCTATGAGCCAGGTACAGAAGTTATCCTTCAAGCAGACCATATGGCGGGTATGAACGGCGCAACCGCAACAATTGATTCCGCAGAGCAAACCACGGTTTATATGTTTGATTACGTTCCAACCACTGGGGGAGAAAAAATGAAAAACCATAAATGGGTAACGGAAAGCGAGCTTTCACCGAAGTGATCAACCGTTTCTGAACAAACGACGATTCTTTCTCAATAGTAGAGAGAATCGTCTTTTTTTATACAGGAAAACGGAACATTTTTACAAATAATGGCGTCTAATCCTTGTAAATAAAACAATGAGGTGATGATTTGCGAGGATTAAAAACCCGTTTGCTTATTTTATTCATTGTAGGTGCTGTTTCATTATCTATGACACCAGCATCCGTAAATGCGGCGCAGTTACCTGTTCTAGATGGCATTATCAGCATTGATGGAAATCATGCATTGGATAAAAAAGGTGTGCTCTGGTCATGGAATGAAAAAACATTTGAAGCCGTTCCCATCTTAGATCAAGTAAAGAAAATCTCGGAAAGCAATGCCGCCATAAGAACGGACGGCAGTGTGTGGACCTGGGGAAGAAAACCTGGAACGACGTCAAGCCTGTCTAATGTTCAACCCTCACAGGTGGAAGGTTTGGACAAAGTCATTGATATTTCAGGTAATTATGCATTAAAAGCAGATGGGACCGTATGGTCAATCGGTGGATTATGTGAATTTCAGATTCAAAATGATGCCTGCAGAGAAGGCAGTAGTAAGGAAGAGCAGCTTCGACCCGGCCGTATTGGCGAGCTAGAAAATATTGCTGCGATTGAAGGAAACGGTTATTTTCCGATTGCACTTGCAAAAGATGGGACAGTGTGGATTTGGGGGTACGATAAATATGGCGATTCCTTTCTGCCGATCACAGTGCTTGATAAAAGCAGCATGAAAACAGACCATTTAAAAGGTATCAGTTCTATTTCTAATGGAACACTCGTAACTTCTTCTTGGAATGTGTATATTATGAATCGATATTCTCTTTATGGGCTGACCGAGCCTAGCTTCAATCTGGCCAAGCTCGCTCCAAACGTTTCGGCTGTATCGGGCTTTGTTGATGGGATGGGAGATTTTCATGCCTTTTCATTTGTACTTACGAAAGATGGCAAAGTATCTTATTGGATTTGGCCTATACAAGATAAGAAGCTTTACCCTGTGAAAGGACTAGATCAAGTCAAGATGGTCAGCGCGATTGGCGAAGGAGCAGGTACAGCTTTGCATAAGGATGGAACGGTTTCATCTTGGGGGAAGTTGAGTCAGTATTACGGTGACGATAAATACAAATACAACTATAAGATCATACCTAAAAAAGTGGTTAAAGGCATCGGCATTCGCTTAAATAATAAATACCACCTAATGGACGCGCAAGCAGCTTTTATAAATGGATCCGTATTCGTGCCCGTCAGGGGACTTATTGAATCTCTCGGGGGTACGGTCAGCTACTCAAATGACATCGT
The DNA here is from genome assembly GCF_052115145.1 of Paenibacillus sp. 2TAB26. NCBI lineage: Bacteria > Bacillati > Bacillota > Bacilli > Caryophanales > Paenibacillaceae > Paenibacillus > Paenibacillus sp. 2TAB26. The sequence continues at coordinate 110,012 of NZ_JBFRGC010000023.1, read as the reverse complement.
AACGGTAAAATACGGTTCCCATTCAATCATAATGGAAGTGTGGAAGAATCAGGCAACGGTTGATGGCAATGTTGTAAAGTTGACTGCCCCTGTTCAAATCGTCAAAGGCAGTACGATGATTCCGCTGCGATTCGTTGCACAAGCACTTGGTGCAAATGTCGTATGGGATGGAAAAAATCAGGAAGTACATTTGACTATAAAGTGAACCGCAAATAAGCTTCAAAATAAGAAAATGAACAAAACCAGTTCAAACACATCCCATGTGTTGAACTGGTTTTTTGTTTTATAGGAAAGAAGCTTAGATTTGTCTTATTATCATTGAATCGCATACGATTTCCGTAATATTACATCTTATAGCTCGGTCAATTATGTCTTTATAATGTAAGGGTGTGACAACGAGAGGAGGGATGTCTATCATTCTATAATGAACTAGGAAAGTGAACGGAAGGCTATACGGAAATCGCATAAAAGTGAAACAATCTTTTTTGTAAACGCTCCCATTCGTATGTTTTTCGGTAGATCGCACATTTTCTCGCACCCCCACATTATTGAGGAGGAATATAATGCGCAATAAGTATGTTGCATGGTCGCTCATCGTCACCATGCTATTCTCGACCTTGCTCCTATCTACTGGACCGTTTACTCCCGTTTCTGCTGCAGGTGGATCAAATCTGTCGATCGGCAAAGACATTACAGCAAGTGGCCAATCTCAAACCTACAATCCAAGCAATGTGAAAGACAGCAACCAAGGAACGTATTGGGAAAGTGCAAATAACGCATTTCCACAATGGATTCAAGTCGATCTCGGCTCCAATACTAACATCGACCAGATCGTATTGAAGCTGCCTGCAGGCTGGGAAACCCGGACGCAAACACTTGCGGTTCAAGGCAGTGTTAATGGAACAACGTTTACGAATATTGCAGCTTCTACCGGTTATGTATTTAATCCGGCGGTTGCAAGCAATTCGGTCACAATTAACTTCGCTTCAACGAACACACGTTATGTTCGCTTGAATTTTACAGGCAATACGGGCTGGCCAGCGGCACAGTTATCCGAATTCGAAATTTATGGCACTGCGCTGACACCGTCACCAACTCCTACGTCAACGCCTACGGGCACCTATCAGGCTGAGTCTGCTGCATTGTCCGGCGGAGCGAGCGTAAATACGGATCATACCGGCTATGCCGGCACTGGATTTGTTGACGGCTACTTAGCACAAGGTGCGACAACAACGTTTACGGTCAGTGCAGCCGCGGCAGGCAGCCGCAACGTGACACTCAAGTACGCCAATGCTAGCGGAAGCACAAAAACAATAAGCATCTACGTTAACGGAACAAAAATCCGCCAAACCTCACTTCCAAACCTTGCGAACTGGGATACGTGGGGAACGAAAGCAGAGGCTCTCACTTTAAATGCAGGCTTCAATACGATTGCTTATAAATACGATGCAGGCGATTCCGGCAATGTCAATCTTGACCAAATCACGGTTGATTCAACGATCATTACACCTACACCTTCTCCTACAGCAACGGCAACTCCTACTCCAACAGCAACGCCAACGCCAACTCCTACGCCAACAGTGACACCAACTCCAACAGCAACGCCTACGACTCCTCCAGGTGGAAACATCGCTATTGGCAAAGCTATTAGCGCATCATCCAGCACACAAACGTTTATTGCAGCGAATGCAAACGACAATAACACCGCCACTTATTGGGAAGGCGACAGCGCTTCAAGCACCTTAACTCTTGATCTTGGGGCGAATCATGACATTACTTCCATCGTGCTGAAGCTGAATCCTTCAACAGAATGGGGCACTCGCACACAAACGATTCAAGTACTAGGCCATAACCAAAACTCAACAACCTTCAGCAGCTTAGTGTCGGCGCAAGCTTATACGTTTAATCCAGCTTCGGGCAATACGGTAGCGATTCCGATTACCTCGACGGTTAAACGTCTGCAGTTGAATATTACGACGAACTCCGGCGCACCTGGCGGTCAAATCGCTGAGTTTCAAGTATACGGAACGCCTGCTCAAAACCCTGATTTGACGATTACAGGCATGTCATGGGCACCGGTCTCACCAATAGAGACAAATGAAATTACACTGAACGCAACAGTTAAGAATATCGGCAACGCCAGTGCCCCGGCGACTAAAGTCAACTTCTACCTTAATAACACGCTTGCCGGATCTGCTCCAGCAGCCGCACTAGCAGCCGGTGCTTCAGCAACAGTGTCACTTAATGTTGGTGCCAAAACAGCAGCTACGTACTCAGTAAGCTCGAAGGTAGATGAGAACAATGCAATTATTGAGCAAAATGATGCCAACAACAGCTACACGAATCCATCTTCACTCATTGTCGCTCCTGTAGCCAGTTCCGATTTAATTGGAGCTGTATCCTGGACACCTAGTAATCCAGTTGCCAGCAACACAGTCGCTTTCAACGTTATCCTTAAAAATCAAGGAAACATTTCTTCAGCAATCGGCACCCATGGCGTAACCGTTATTCTTAAAAATTCAGCCGGCTCTACCATTCAGACCTACAACGGGTCATTTAGCGGTACTTTAGCAGCTGGCGCATCTGCAAATGTCAGTATTCCTGGAACATGGACAGCAGTAACTGGCAACTACACCGTATCAACAATCGTTGCTGTTGATGCCAATGAATTAGCAATTAAGCAAGCAAATAACACGAATTCAACAAGTCTAGTCGTTTATTCTGCTCGAGGTGCTAGCATGCCTTACAACAGGTACGATACGCAGGATGCGACTCGTGGTGGAGGGGCAACTTTACAATCTGCACCGACATTCGATCAGGCGCTGATTGCATCCGAGGCATCTGGTCAGAGCTACGTGTCACTTCCATCGAATGGCTCATATCTTCAGTGGAACGTAAGGCAAGGGGAGGGCGGAGTAGGCGTTACGATGAGATTTACGATGCCTGACTCGTCAGATGGCATGGGGCTCAGCGGATCACTTGATGTTTACGTCAATGGTGTCAAAGCCAAGACCATCCCGCTCACATCCTACTACAACTGGCAGTATTTCGCGAGTGATCAACCAGCTGACACTCCATCCGGAGGACGTCCGCTCTTCCGATTTGATGAGGTGCATTGGAAACTAGACACAGCCCTTCAACCTGGCGATACCATACGAATCCAAAAAAGCAATGCAGACAATCTCGAATATGGTGTAGACTTCCTTGAAATCGAGCAGGTTCCTGCTGCGATTCCCCGCCCAGCCAACTCGGTTTCTGTAACGGATTTTGGCGCTGTTGCAAACGATGGCCTCGATGATCTTGCAGCTTTCGAAGCTGCTGTAACATCAGCGGTTTCTACTGGGAAAATCATGTATATACCGGAAGGAACATTCCATCTCGGAAACATGTGGAAGGTCGGTTCTGTCAGTAGCATGATTAATGATATTACGATCATGGGTGCAGGCATCTGGCATACAAACATCCAGTTTACCAACCCTAATGTAGCATCGGGCGGCATTTCATTCCGTGTCGAAGGCAAGCTTGATTTTAGCAATATTTATATGAATTCCAAACTGCGTTCACGCTATCACGAGGGTGCTATTTACAAGGGCTTTATGGACAATTTCGGAAAAAATTCAAAGGTACACAATGTATGGGTTGAGCACTTTGAATGCGGTTTTTGGGTAGGGGATTATGCACATACACCAGCAATTTATGCGGATGGGCTAGTGATCGAAAATAGCCGTATCCGAAATAATCTTGCTGATGGTGTCAACTTCGCTCAAGGCACAAGTAATTCGACTGTTCGCAACAGCAGCGTCCGAAATAACGGTGATGATGGTCTTGCCGTATGGACGAGTAATGTAAATGGTGCCCGCGCGGGTGTCAACAATACTTTCTCGTTTAATACGATTGAGAATAACTGGCGTGCGGCTGCTATTGCATTTTTCGGCGGGGGAGGACATAAGGCTACTAACAACTTGATCATCGACACTGTCGGCGGATCTGGCATTCGAATGAACACTGTATTCCCAGGCTACCATTTCCAGAACAATACCGGCATTTTGTTCTCGGATACAACGATTATAAACAGCGGAACCAGTAAAGACCTCTACAATGGTGAACGCGGAGCTATCGATTTGGAGGCATCTAACGATTCCATCAAAAACGTGACGTTTACCAACATTGATATTATCAATACGCAGCGCAGTGCAATCCAGTTTGGATATGGCGGCGGATTTGAAAATATCGTGTTCAACAATATCAATATTAATGGTACGGGACGTGATGGAATCCTTACATCGCGGTTCACATCACCGCATCCAGGTGCGGCAATTTACACCTATACGGGGAATGGATCAGCAACGTTCAACAACCTGACGACTAGCAATATCGCTCATCCCAACACGAATTACATTCAGAATGGATTTGGTTTGATCATTCAGTAACAGATTGATCATTCAGTAACAATAAGAAATGCCTGTGTAGGGGAGTTCTTCGGAACTCCTCCATTTTTTTTATGTTTATCAAAGCTATTCAACGAAAATGGAAAATCTCAAAATACATATTAAATATATACGATTTTAGAAAATGAATCTGAAAAACAAACAATTGTAAGAGCAATTAGTTGATAACGTCGTTTATTAGATAACACAAAGCGATTAGTTAACCAAAATGTTGATGATTTAAATAAAAATAATCGGAATAATCCAAGCATTCTATGCATTAAATGAATTACCGTTCATATTTTATATATAAAAGAAGCAGTTCACTCCAGAAAGCAGGAGGTTATCGCATGAATGCCGAGCACAGTCAAGGACTTAATGCCATTTCGCAACCCGGTGAATTCACAGAGCTTGACCGTTTCATGTTCGAGTCGTGGGGTTATTTGATCATTCCTAATGTATTAACCGCTGACCAAGCACAGCAATGTTTGGAGGCATCTATTCGCCTGCATGAGAGAGAAGGTACAACCGGATGGGCTCAGGTTGGCCGAGGATTTGAAAGTGAACCCACGCTGGACCAGTTGATTGATCACCCTGCGGTGCTCCCAAAAGTGAGAGCATTATATGGCGATCGTTTCATTCTTCAATCCGCTTGGTGCACGAAGCAGCCTGCATTTGGAGGAGCAGGCGGCTGGCATCAGGATGGCTCAGGAGCCTACGATTTTAATCAACTAGCTTATCCGATTCCTCTGCTGCAGCTTCGTGCTTCCTATTTACTCACTGACCAATCGCTGCCTAGGATGGGCAACATGGAGATGATTCCAGGCAGCCATAGAGCCCAAGTTCCACTCCCGGCAGACATCCGCCGCGACAAAGGTGATTTGCCTGTAGGACATGTCATTTGTGCGCCTGCCGGATCTGTATTGCTCTTCCATAACGCGGTTTGGCATCGTACATATTATCATGACGGAGATTACGACCGTTATACCGCACATTATATTTATAGTCCGCCTTGGGTTCGATTCTCCGATCGCTTTACAAACAACACGGACTATTTGGAGCGTACAACGCCTATGCGCCGTTACTTAGCAGGAGAATATGAGCGGCCAGACGCGCCATTTGGCGCCGGGTACCCCGCAACGGCTTTTAAAGATTAGTTATTCGCCGCTTAAGCAAATATTTGAATAATGGAGGGATTTTCGAATGTTAAATGTCGCGATGATTAGCAAATGGCATGTTCATGCTGATGGATATGCCAAACACCTGCAATCACTTGGGAACGTAAACATAACAGCAGTTTGGGATGAAATAACGGAGAGAGGGCGAACGTGGGCAGCAGAGCTCGGAGCTGCTTTTGAATCTGATCTGGATACGCTGCTTCAAAGGGAAGACGTAGATGCTGTTGTCATTGATGCCCCTACCAGCATGCACGCGGGAGTCATGGTTGCTGCTGCGCAAGCTGGAAAACATATTTTCACAGAGAAATCGATGGCGCTTACGGTAGCCGAATGCGACAAAATTACGGCTGCTGTACAAAAATCCGGCGTGAAGTTTTGTATATCTTTTCCCGCTCGAACAAGGCCTCACCATTTATTCGCAAAACAGCTTCTGGATGATGGGCTGCTTGGCGCCGTTACGCTGCTGCGTATCCGAAATGGTCACGACGGAGCATTAAACAATTGGCTGCCTGAATACTGGTACGATGAGAAACAGGCAGGCGGCGGAGCTATGATGGATCTTGGTTGCCATCCGATGTATTTGGCAAGCTGGCTGCTTGGTGAGCCGAGACGAATTACATCCATGTTTAATTATTTTACGGGCCGGGCTGTTGAAGATAATGCACAATGCTCGATTGAGTTTGCTAACAACGCGGTTGCGCTGCTGGAAACGAGCCTTGTTACTTACTCGACGCCATCTGCGTTTGAACTATACGGTACGGAAGGGACACTGATCATATCCGGAGAAGATGTTAAATTTGCTTCCAAACATACCGATTCACCGCTCCAAGGCTGGATTTCACCTCGACAGCTTCCAAAGGAGCAGCCGCTTCCACTAACACAATGGGTGGATGGCATTCTGAACGACAAGCCGATGCCATTTGGACTCGAGGACGGAACAAAGCTGACGGAGCTTCTTGAAACGGCATATATCGCACATCACGAGAGAAGAACGGTAGATTTTAAACGGCAAGGAGGAAATTAATTAGATGCGAACAGTAAAGGTAGGTATTATCGGATGCGGCATGATTGCTGGCGGCAAACATATGCCAAGCTTAGCCAAGGTGGGTAATGTAAAGATGGTCGCATTCTGCGATCTAATCGAAGAAAGAGCGCGCGAAGCTGCTGAGAAGTATGGAGTTCCCGGCGCGAAGGTTTTTACCGATTATAAGCAGCTATTAGCCATGGAGGATATTGAAGTCATTCATGTATTGACGCCAAATATTTCACATGCCGTCATTTCAATCGATGCCATGGAAGCAGGCAAACACGTTATGTGTGAGAAGCCGATGGCCAAGACCAGTGCCGAAGCGAAAGCGATGTACGAAGCTCATGTTAGAACCGGCAAGAAGCTGACAGTCGGCTACCAGAACCGCAGCAAAGCTCAGTCGTTGCTGTTAAAAAAAATGATCGAGAATGATGAGCTTGGCGAGATCTATTATGCCAAAGCGGTTGCAACAAGGCGTAGAGGGGTTCCTACATGGGGAGTATTTCTGGATAAAGAGAAACAAGGCGGCGGACCTTTGATCGATATTGGCACCCATTCACTGGATCTCATCCTATGGCTGATGAACAATTATGAACCTCACAGTGTTGTAGGCAGTGTGTTTCAGAAGCTGAAGGATACAGAAAATGCAGCTAATGAATGGGGATCATGGGACCCAGAGCAGTTTGAAGTAGAAGATTCCGCTTTTGGTTATGTGAAATTCAAAAACGGTGCTGTCGTTTCAATTGAAACCAGCTGGGCACTTAATATCGCCAAATCTGAAGGATCATATTTGTGCGGTACGAAGGGCGGTGCTGATTTTCATGATGGTCTGCGCATTAACGGTGAGAGGGACGGCAGCTTATTTCTCAACGTCATCGACGTGAAAGCAACCGAGAGAGAGCAATTCCGTGGAGAAAACCTGACTGATTTCGAGTATGAAGCCAAGCAGTGGATCAGCAGTATTGTGAACGACACCGATCCGCTCGTTAAGCCTGAAGAGGCGATGGTGGTATCGGCTATTCTGGAAGCGGTTTACTTATCAGCCGAAACCGGAAAAACGATCTACTTCGATTGATAGGCAGCTCAAGGACAAAAGTAAAAAGTAAGAAGGACGATAATAATATGAATTGCTTTAAAGGACGGTATCCTGAGGTCATTAGACTTCTGGATATCGTCCTTTTCAATTGGTGTGCCCTATATTTAAGATGAAGATTTAGTGCTTTTTGCAGAGCTGAGGTGATCAATTTGATCATCTAGTACTTTGCCGGCTCTCTCTAGAAACAGTGTAATCAGTTCCAGCTCTGCATCTGTATAGGAGGAAGCCAGCTTCACCATCTCGTTGTGAAGTGGAATATACGTATTGCTGACATCTTCTTTCTGTTCATAGAGCGGAACAATAATCACTTTGCGACGGTCATTGGGATCGTTTTGCCTGCGTACGTAACCGAATTTTTCAAGGCGGTCAATTAATGCTGTCACACTTCCAGTAGCAAGCCCAGTTAGTTTGGACAACTCACCGGCTGTGATTGGTCCTTTTTCACGTAAAATATCCACAGATAAAAAATCATTATTATATAAGCCGAGAGCAGCAGCTACATTTTGTTGGTACAAAACTGTTCGGCTTCCTAGTCCGCGCATACGTGCGACGAATTGTTCCTGCTGATCGGTCGCTTGCACTTGTTGCTCGCTTGACAAAGGACAAACCTCCTTTTAAGATATGGGTATCTCGGATTTCGAGATACTTTGTTATAAAGATATTAGATGAAATGAATTTAATCAAGTTCATTCTATCGAAATCATTCATAATTTGCAAAAACTTTAGTCATGATGGCTAAACACTTTAATCCATATTTGAGATCGGAATGCTATAAGACATAGAATAATTATTTATTATGAGGAGGATTTTTATGAAAGATACCATTTTTATTAAAGGTGCACGTGAAAACAACCTGAAAAATGTTTCCCTTTCAATTCCAAAGTACAAGCTGGTCGTTCTTACAGGTCCATCAGGATCTGGCAAATCAACTTTGACAATGGATACACTTCAAAGAGAATGCCAAAGGCAGTATTTGGACTCCATGGGCATGACTTCGGATTCAATAGGGAAGCCGAAGGTTGAGTCTATCGAAGGATTGTCACCTTCCATCAGCGTTGGACAGCATGTTACCAATCGAAATCCGCGCTCAACAGTCGGAACAGTAACCGATATCTATACGTTTGTAAGGTTTATCTTCTCGCGACTAGGGGAGCGGATTTGCCCTTCTTGCAGCGGTCACATAGCTCCTTCATTTGAGCTCATAGGTGCAATGGCCGATGAAGATGAGGAAATGGATCATCAAATGATAGGCTGTCCTCACTGCGGAGCAGCGCTTGAGCAGCTAGGAATGTCGCACTTTTCCTTCAACAAGCCAGAAGGAGCTTGCGGAGCTTGCAGTGGGCTTGGACATGTGGCAAGCATTAATGAAGCAGCCGTTTTCAATTCGGAGCTCAGTTTGCGCGATGGAGGAGTGGCTTCTCTGAACGGGGTTCATCGCGATATTCAAATTCGTATTTTGATGGCGGCAGGAAAGCATTACGGCTTTGCATTTGATCCGGATCAGCCTTTAAAGGATTTCGGAGAGGTACAGCGCGATTTGTTATATTATGGTGTCGAGAGTGAAGCCTTTAAGGGGCATTATCCAAATGTGAAGCCTGTCCAAGGTACAAAATTCGAAGGGGTCATCCCTGGTTTATGGCGGCGTTATAAAGAAAAAGAAGGGGAAACAGGCACTGCGGAAAAAGAGGGAAGTTTTTTTCATGAACAGCTTTGCCCGGAATGCCTAGGTGCACGCCTTAAGAAAGAAGTTCGTCTTGTTCAAGTAGCCGGCTCAACCATCTCCGATGTATCGGAATGGTCACTCAGTGATGTATTTAAGTGGACCGAGGAATTACAAGAGACGCTCCCGCCTGAAGGTCATTATCTACTCGAACCCATTCTGCATGATATGCCTACTAGGCTAAAACGAATCATTGATGTTGGCCTAGGCTATCTTTCCCTGAATCGGCAAACCGTTTCGTTATCCGGCGGCGAAGCACAGCGGCTGCGGCTCGCATCGCTGCTCGGTTCTGGCCTCACCGGAGTACTTTATATTTTGGATGAACCGACCACGGGTCTTCATCCCTGTGATACATCCGGTCTCATACGAGTACTTCAGCAGCTTCGTGATTTAGGCAATACAGTACTCGTAATCGAACACGATGTTAAGATGATGCGTGCTGCAGACCATATCATCGATATAGGTCCTGGCGCTGGGTTGGAACCGTCGTAGGCGAAGGAAGTCTGGAGGATTTAATGTCCAGTAAGCTTTCGGTTACAGGCGCTTATTTGAGAGAAGAGAATGGCTCAACTCCTGTACGCGTCCGCAGAACAGGCAATGGTCAGTTTATTACAATCGAGCAAGCTAAACTCCGTAATGTTGACATTCCAACTGTGTCATTCCCGCTTGGCTGTCTCGTTTCAGTTACAGGAGTATCTGGCTCCGGCAAATCCACGCTTGTTTTTGATATCCTTGCAGAAGGAAGTCAGAAAGAATTGGACCGAATAGGGTGCAAGGAAATAACGGGCTTGGAGCATGTCGGAAATGTCGTTATATTTGACCAGACACCCATGGGACGAGTGCAGCGCTCCAACGTAGCAACGTATACGGATGTGTTTACGCAGCTGCGCCAGTTGTTTGCCGGCCTGCCTGAAGCTAAAAAAAGAAAACTGACAACCAAACATTTCTCATTTAACACCTCTGGTGGTCGTTGTGAGACCTGTCAGGGTCTAGGTGTGCTTTCCGTTGATATGAACTTCTTGCCTGATCTGGAGGTAAAGTGTCTTGACTGCAAAGGAAAACGATTTACGGATGAGGTTTTGCAGGTTCAGTATGAAGGATACTCTATATCGGATTTGCTGAATATGTCTGTGCAGGAAAGCTTAGCTATTCTCAAAAATGAAACAAAGATAACAGGTATTATCGAGATGCTTTGTGAAGTCGGACTAGGCTACTTGAAATGGGGGCAATCGGTCAAAACGTTATCTGGCGGCGAAGGACAGCGGATCAGACTGGCGAAAGAGCTGAGCAAGCCTTCCAAAAACCATACGCTCTACCTGCTGGATGAACCGACTACAGGCCTCCATCCATCTGACATTAAGCAGCTCCATACTTTACTCAGCAAGCTGGTTGATACAGGCAATACGGTAATCGTTGTTGAGCATAGTCTGGAACTGATACGAGAATCCGATTGGGTTATCGATATCGGCCCAGAAGGGGGCGCAGCCGGCGGAAAATTAGTAGCAGAAGGCACGCCTGAGCGTGTAGCGGAAGTGGCAGAGTCGTATACGGGTATGTTCTTAAAGGAAATGTTGGCTAAAAGGCAGTAATTATAGCTTGCCAATCTATTGCTAAATCAATACGTAGTGAAGGTACTGTCATGCTAACAGTACCTTTTTTTGTTAACTATTCCAAATGGAGAGTAAAATTCAATTACTATTATAACGAATCACTAATTTATGGTAAATTACAGTAGTGCAACATTTAAATCAAAGGAGGAGATCACCGTTTCTAATGCTCTAAATAAACATAATGAATACCCAATGGTAAGCATTCCAGCTGGAGTAATTGAATTAAGAGATGACCGGACGAAGCGAAAATGGAAGTCTGATATTAAACCCTTTTATCTTTCACCTTATCCCGTAACGATGGAATTGTATTTAGCTGTAACCAAAAAATCTCCTCTTTCTTTGAGTAGTGATCAAAGACCAGTGGTCAATATCTCTTGGAATGAAGCCATTTATTTTTGTAATTTACTGTCCCTGAATGCAGGATTAACAGAGTGTTACTCATTCAGTCAGGATGGAGATCATATTGAATGTGATTGGGAATCTGATGGCTATCGCCTCCCGACAGAGGCAGAGTGGCAATATGCGTGTAAAGCAGGAACAGCTGGCTATCAATACGGAGAGATTGATAAAATCGCTTGGTACAATGGAAATTCGGGAGACAGCATTCATGAAGTAGGTAAAAAAGAACCCAACGCATGGGGTTTATATGATATGTTAGGAAATGTCTGGGAATGGTGCTGGGATTTATATGATGAGCAGGTATATGGCTCATATCGCATTTTTCGGGGCGGCAGCTGGGCTGAAGAAGCGAGAGGCTGCGGAGCTACTTGTCGTCGTCGCAGTCATCCGTCATTTTGTATTGACGACCTTGGGTTTCGCCTTGCCAAATCATGTTAACGATTGATAATAACCGCGGAGGTATAGACCTCGGCGGTTATTTCTAATTCCTATTAAGCTATTTGCTATTCATAAGCTCACGCAGCGCATCAGCAAATTTGGAGATTCCTAAACCAATTTCAGCTTCTTTTGCTCGAGCAAAAGTAAATCTTACGAAACCAGAATCCGATCCGTACACACTACCAGGAACAAAAACAATCCCTCTTTTAATGGACTCCTCCAGCAGCTTTCCATCGTGAACATCCGGAACTAGCTTACACCATAGATGAAGACCACCTTGTGGGGCAGTAAACGTAACCAATCCTGGAAGTTCCTTCTGCAATGCTTCAATAAGTAAATCTCGTTTATATTGGAGCTGCATTCGCAAGCGGTCAAGATGAGGTTCAAAGTAATTGGACTTCAAAAATTGTGCCGCTACCTGCTGCGGTATAACGCTAAGTCCAAAATCCATTTGCTGCCTTGCGTCAGCAAGTCTCTCCACAATGGAGTTAGGGGCAACCATCCAACCTATTCGCATGCCAGATGCAGCTATTTTGGAAAAAGAACCGATATAGAGGACAGACCCAATTGAATCCATTGATTTCAGCGGTGAAGGCGGTAAACCTTCATAGTCCGTTAAGCTAAATGGGTCATCCTCGACAATAGGTAGCGCCAACTCGCTTGCGACGTCAAGCAGCTGTTTGCGGCGTTCAGCACCGAACACTGTACCTGTTGGGTTCTGATAGTTGGGGTTCATGAACACCATTTTGATCCGATGTTTTTTGTATAAAGCACGAATGTCCTCAGGACATACCCCTTGACTGTCAACAGGAAGTCGGAACAACCTAAGCCCAGCTGATTGAAACATAGGCAGAGAATAGCAGTAGGAAGGATCTTCAATCGCAACCGCGTCGCCAGGCGACAACAAACACTGGGTTATTAAATATAACGATTGCTGAGATCCCGATGTGATCAAAATCGATGATTCCGTTGTCTTAATACCCCGATGTTGATCTAGATAGGATACCAATGCTTGTCTAAGCGGAATATACCCTTGAGGATTATCATAACCCAAATATGAAGTATATTTATTCTCGCTCATCAACGTTGTAATTTCATCATTTGGAGCCAAATCTGCCGACAGCTCACCGCTAGCAAAATCGATGAGAGAGGGGTTTTGATTGAGCGCTTCACGAATTCTTCGCATAAAGGGCAAGTTAGGTAGAAAGCTGCCGCCCTCAGCGTACCGACTCCAATTAGGCGTGTGCTTGGGAGTGGCTCCCCATTTTGTTTTGGATACACGCGTTCCACTGCCTGTCTGACTTTCAATAATCCCCATCGATCGAAGCTCGGCAAATGCCAAAATGACTGTACTGCGGTTTACGCCTAGTTGTACAGCCAATTTTCTCTCAGATGGAAGCAAGCTGCCAGGAGGGAATTCACCGTAGGAAATCCGTCTTTCTAGATGATCGGTAATTTGTTTATATATAGGAATTTTACTTTTCCTCTCAAGTTCCCACATCAGGTTCACATCCCTTGCTTGTAAATAAAACATTATAGTCATGATTATCATACCACTGATTTTCAAACTGAAAGAGGCTGTTTTCAACCTAACTATGACAGTTAAATGAAAACCAATCGAATTGGATGGTAGTAATTCATCCGATTTGGATGGTTCGTTTTTTCGCTTTTTATTTTATGATAAACGTTAATTCACATTTCAATGAACTGCACGTATTAGGGATCAAAAATATACTGCTAACATATAGGGGGAAATCATATGCAAGTACCTATCGGCGTATGGATTGTATCTTTTATAATCGTAGCCATTCTTTCATGGATTACATTTTGGATCACGAACAAAGCGTATTCAAGACGTTGGGAAGATCATGATGACAGCAACCTAAATAATTAAAAAAAAAAGATTGTGAGCTACAACAACAAATTGCACAGGAAGTGGAAATCAGTAACGACAAAAGCTTTGTTGTTACTGGTTTTTTTGTGTTCTTCTTAATAGTTCTGCGTAATTTCTTACGATAAAAAATAAAAGGTCAACATTCAATCATTACTTGCATTTTGCAAATAATTGCGTTATAAATAGATCAAGAGGTGAAACAAGTGGAGAACACTAGAGAGATGTTTCAAATAATGACTCGCCGGTTTGGGCTTCTGGATAAAAATTGTTGCACAGCGGGCGGAGTGGATATCTCATTAATTCAAAGCCATATTATTTATGAGATCGATCGAAAACATAATCCATCGATTCAGCAGGTGGCGGATTCACTATCCATAGACATCACGACGTTTAGCCGCCAAGTTCAAAGCCTTGTGAAGTTAGGATTGGTGAAGAAAACACAACTTCCTGAAGACCGGAGAATCAATATTTTAACGTTAACGACTGAAGGCAAGTACATTTCAACAGTCATTGATGGCCAAATGAATGACTATTTAAAAGAGGTCTTTTCGCATATGTCTGAATTTGAACAAGACATGGTCATAAACTCGATAAAATTGCTTAACGACAGCATGGCAAAATCGAAAGTATGTTGTACAACACTGGGATAATTATTTATCCCTTAAAAAATCACTAATACTTGCAATTTGCAAATAATATCGAGGAGGAAATAAAATGATGAAAAGTATTCCTGTTAACCAAATTAGCTGCTGTGAGGTACATGACAACGAAAAAAGCAATTTGCCAATTGCAATTATAGGAGCTGGACCGGTAGGTCTTGCGGCTGCTGCACATTTACGTTTAAAAGGAGAGTCATTTTTACTTTTAGAAGCTGGTTGCGATATCGGAGCAAATATTAAAAAATGGGAGCATGTAAGACTCTTTTCCCCATGGGAATATAACATCGATAAAGCAGCTAAACAATTGTTGCTTTTAACCAACTGGATCACACCACAAAATACGGATATTCCAACAGGGAAAGAACTTGTAGAACAATATTTAAAGCCTCTATCAGAGCTCTCTGAAATAAGTCCGTCTATTCATTTGAATACGAAGGTGACTGCCATTAGCCGTAAGGGTTTAAGTAAAGTTAAAACGAACGGTCGTGATGATTTGCCTTTTGCCATTCACGCCACCCAAAATGGCAGCCAACATCTTTTTGAAGCAAGAGCGGTTATTGATGCCACGGGAACATGGTCAAATCCAAACCCGCTTCGTTCGGATGGTGTGTTCTTATTAGAAGAAAAAGCGCTTAGCAATCAAATATATTATGGCATCCCAGATTTGCTCGGAAAGGATGAAGAACGTTACCGCGGAAAAAAAGTCCTTGTCGTTGGAAGCGGTCATTCCGCTATTAATACACTTTTGGAACTTGGCAAACTTCAAAAGCAAACAAACGAGACTGAAATTGTATGGGCAATACGAAAACATAATCTTGAGAATGTTTATGGCGGACGTGAGTTAGATGGATTACCGGCTAGGGGTGAACTCGGAAATCGAATTCAAAAATTAGTAGAATCGGGAATTTTGAAAGTGATGACCTCGTTTTATATTGAAGAATTAAAGGAGAGTAACGGGAAAATTCATGTTATCGGTACGGTTGGATCAGAGAAAGCTTTTATTGACGGTGTCGACGAGATCGTATGCAACACAGGCTCACGTCCTGATTTATCATTTGTCCGTGAGGTAAGAGTGATGACGGACCCGAGTCTTGAAAGTGCATATGAGTTAGCGCCACTAATCGATCCAAACGTTCATAGCTGCGGTACAGTTAGACCTCATGGTGAACTCGAATTACGTCAACCTGAGAAAGATTTTTACATTGTGGGTGCCAAAAGCTATGGAAGAGCACCGACCTTCTTAATGACAACCGGCTATGAGCAAGTTAGATCGATTGTAGCCGCTTTAGTGGGGGATATGGAGTCTGCTCGTAAAGTAGAGCTGGAATTGCCGGAGACAGGTGTTTGTAGCATTGGTGTCGGCGGCGGAGACAGTTGCTGTGGGCCAGATCAAAAGTAGAAATAATATACGATGTTCCAGCAAGTAATTTGCCTAGTATTCTAGGAATACCGAAATGTTCCGTCTACTTTCGTAGCCAGTATGAGCAACGTTCTACTTCAAACAACCTAAAACAAAGGGCATTTATTCAATCTAATGCCCTTTGTTTTGTTTATTTAGGAAGAAGGGGCGACTTTGAATGGTTATAAACACTCGAAATTTTCACATCTCATCATATTCGCCATTGATTATATAAGTAGTTAGTTATATAATTATGAAATGAAAAGAAGCCAACGGGAGAAAACAGAGGGAGGTACTACATATGGAGCAAACGATACAGGAAATGGCCGAGGCTTATAAATTATTAGCCGATAAAACGCGGTTAACCATCGTAGCACTGCTCAAAGAAAAGGAACTATGTGTATGTGATATCACTGACATTATCGGGATGTCTCAGCCAAATGCCAGCCAGCATCTACGAAAACTAAAATCAGCCGGACTTCTAAATGAAAAGAAAAAAGGGCAGTGGGTATATTACTCCCTTAATCCGGATGCGGAAGCCTATGTACAGTGCGTGTATCCGTACCTGCCTTCCATGAAAGAAAAAATAGCAGGCTTAAAAAATTACAGCTGTGATACACAGGGGGAAGTATGACACTCATTGCCATTTTAATCTTTTTGCTTACGCTCACGTTTGTAATCTGGCAACCAAAAGGACTAAGTATTGGTTGGTCGGCAGCTGCCGGAGCTATTCTGGCTCTTCTGTTTGGCGTCGTAAGCTTTGCTGATGTTAGTACGGTTACGGGTATTGTTTGGAATGCTACGCTTGCCTTTGTAGCCATTATCGTAATATCGCTTCTTTTAGATGAAATCGGCTTTTTCGAATGGGCGGCGCTTCACATGGCGCGGCTCGCACAAGGCAATGGAAAGCTTATGTTTGTTTATGTTGTTCTTCTTGGTGCAGCAGTATCGGCTTTCTTTGCCAATGACGGCGCCGCGCTTATTTTAACACCTATTGTGCTTGCGATGGTGCGTGCACTCAAATTTGATCAGAAAATGATTTTGCCATTCATTATGGCCAGCGGTTTTATCGCAGACACAACTTCGCTCCCTTTTGTAATCAGTAACCTCGTTAATATCGTTTCCGTTGATTTTTTTGGAATCGGCTTTATCGAGTATGCTAGCCGGATGATTATTCCGAACTTTTTTTCGCTGTTGGCGAGCCTTCTGGTCTTGTTTTTGTTCTTCCGTAAAAGCATCCCAGGTCACTACGATTTAAAACAGCTCAAGAAGCCGTCTGAAGCTATAAAAGATAAGAAGATGTTCCGAATTTCGTGGGTAATCTTAGCCATGTTACTTCTCGCATACCTTTTAATTCAATACATTCATGTTCCAATTTCCGTCATAGCAGGCGTCGCTGCAATCTTGTTTATTTTAGCTGCTCGACGCAGCCCGGCTATTCAAACTTGGAAGCTGGTCAAGGGCGCTCCTTGGGCAGTTGTCATCTTCTCCATTGGCATGTACGTGGTTGTTTATGGACTTCGTAATGTGGGACTTACAGATGAACTAGGAAAAGTCATTCAAGCCATCGCCGACAAGGGACTATTCATCTCCACTATCGGTATGGGATTCCTTGCTGCGATATTGTCTTCGGTCATGAACAATATGCCAACCGTGATGATCGATGCATTAGCCATAAAAGGAACAGCAACGCAAGGCGTCATTCGTGAATCTTTGGTGTATGCCAACGTTATCGGCAGTAATTTGGGACCTAAAATGACACCCATCGGATCGCTCGCGACACTATTGTGGCTGCACGTATTATCACGTAAGGGTGTAAAAATCACATGGGGAAATTATTTTAAAACGGGTATCATTCTCACGATCCCAACGCTCTTTATCACATTAACAGGGTTGTATATGTGGCTGCATTTCATCCATTCAACAAGCATTAATGTATGGGTGTTGATTGCCGTAATTACCGCCATTTTGGTTCTAATCGCCATATGGATAAATGCTAGGATAAGCTCGAAAATGGGCAAAACGAGATTTCAAGAAGAGATCGTAAAAGTTAACTCGAGAATATAGGAGGCCGATAATAATGAACAACAAACCACTCGTTTATTTTTTGTGTACTGGGAACTCTTGCAGAAGCCAAATCGCCGACGGATTTTTGAAGGCAATGGGCAGCGGCAAATATGAAGTGAAGAGTGCTGGTCTAGAAGCTCATGGCTTAAATCCCCGTGCGGTTCAAACCATGAAAGAAGCAGGCATCGATATCTCCAATCATACTTCGGATGTCATAGATCCTGAAATTTTAAAACAAGCAGATTACATCATCACGCTTTGCGGTCATGCTAACGATAACTGTCCGGTTGTAAGTAACGACAAAGCGCAAAGATGGCATTGGGGCTTCGACGACCCCGCAAAAGCGACAGGTACAGAAGAAGAAATCAATACTACATTCGCAGAGATCCGAGATTCGATAAAAAATCGTATTGAGTTGTTTGTGAAGGAAGGGATGTAACAAACAGTAATAATTATGTTCTTTCGAATATATTCGAGGATTTAGGAACTGTTTTTGTACCATTTATAACTATATTACAAAAGAAGCAAGCCCTCAGGGCTTGCTTCTTTATCATTTAAAATTGCTAATTATTTGGTCTTGCTGAATTTCGTCATCTCTAATGATACCTACTCCTGCGTATAAAATATAAATAATGCCGCCAACGAAGCACGCACATAAAGTTAAGAAGGAAATCATATGTTGTCATCCTTTCTAATCGTGATTACATCAATCGTACAGTGACCCTCAAACCTTGTGACCCTCCAATCCAATCTGATATCTCCCATCCAATAAAATTCAACTGACGGTAGTTATTGATAGCTTGACAAAAAATGAAGCTCCTCTTACTATAATATTATCTCGATTATCAAGATACTTATAACTATAATTATATTTATTCAAGACAATCAGTCGTCGAGATAAAAAAGGGAGTGGCAATTACATTGTCAATTGAACAAAGTGGAGGGAACGAGAAACAATGGAAATGGCAAAAGGAAATAAAGTAGGTGTAATCATTGCAGCACTTCTGCTGGCTACACTGATGGCATCGATGGATAACACCATATTAGCAACTGCGATGGGGACAATCGTAGGGGATCTTGGCGGGTTTGACAAATTAATGTGGGTGACTTCTGCTTATATGATCGCAGAGATGGCTGGTATGCCGATATTTGGTAAGTTATCTGATATGTATGGTCGCAAGCGTTTCTTTGTTTTCGGAATTATCGTATTCATGATCGGCTCAGCTTTATGCGGTACAGCGGAATCTATTGTACAGCTAAGTATTTATCGCGCGATACAGGGTATTGGCGGCGGAGCACTTGTACCCATTGCATTCACAATTATGTTTGATGTGGTCGCACCTGAAAAACGTGGGAAGATAGGCGGATTGTTTGGTGCTGCGTATGGTATTTCCAGCATATTCGGACCTCTAATTGGCGCTTATATTGCAGATTATGTTCATTGGTCCTGGATTTTCTACATCAATTTACCAATAGGAATCATTGCATTTGTAATGATTGCTTATTTTTACAAAGAGTCTGTTGAGCATTCTAAACAAAAAATCGACTACATGGGCGCATTAACGCTCGTAACCTCAATTCTTTGTCTCATGTTCGCGCTGGAGCTAGGAGGAAAAAAATACGATTGGGACTCCTTCACGATCATAGGTTTGTTTTTAGCTTTTGTCGTATTATTGGTCACTTTTATATTTATTGAACGCCGCGCAGAAGAACCGATCATCACCTTCAGCATGTTCAAAAATCGGCTTTATTCCACAAGTAATTTAATGGCTATTTTTAGCGGCGCAGCGTTTATAACAGCTTCCGTCTATATCCCAATCTATGTTCAAGGGGTACTTGGAGGCTCGGCGACAAACTCGGGGCTCGTGTTGCTTCCAATGATGGTCGGATCTGTTGTCACCGCTGCTGGCGGCGGTATCCTGCTCTCCAAATTTAGTTATCGCTCCATCATGATTTCGACGTTGTTTCTGCTAGTGGGCGGTATGGCTCTACTGACTACTTTAACACCCGATTCATCCCGATTTACGGTTACAATCTTTATGGTTTTAGTCGGTCTTGGCATCGGCTCATCGTTTTCTGTTCTAAGCAATTCCGCCATACATGGATTTACCGCTAGGCAGCGAGGCTCTGCAAGCTCTACACTTAGCTTCACTCGGGAACTGGGAATGACGCTTGGAATTACGGTATTTGGTATTATTCAAAGTCACTTATTTGCAAATAAGCTTTCTTCATCGTTCGGCAGCGGCGGTCAAACGTCGGAGTTCATTGATCTAAGTGATCCAAGTAAAATTTTGACACCTGAGACAAGGGAGAGCATTCCTTCTCAGATTCTTGATAAAATAACTGAAACACTGTCCTCGTCACTCGTTCATACCTTTGCTTGGGCCATCATTCCTTCCGTCATTGCTCTTTTAGCTGCCTTTGCTATGAGCAAGGAGAAGTTTGATCCAGCTTCCGAGCTAGAAGAATATTCAGCATCTCATTAAAAAATAAACCTCGCTATTCGTAGCGAGGTTTTTCTTATGTACATTAAACTTTTGCAAATAAATCTCTAATGACGCTTGCGTCAAGCTCATTCGTTATTTTATAAGAATTAGCAGCATTTTTTGAAGCATTATAATCAAATACATTTAGAAAATGATGATCGTAAAGTGTAAAGCCGAATTGTCTATTCTCATTCGTTTTTATCGTTATCCAATACGATTCTTTATAATTGTTCGTTGAAAAATGCTCTTTTATAAGCTTTGTGTTAGAAAATACATTCATGATGCGTTCAATTAGAGCGGAATCTGTAACGATTATTTTTTCCTCTAATGGATCATCTGTTGATTTCAAAATCTCAATTGAGCTTATTTGAGTTACGTTCAATTGATCCGATATGGCCTTTTTAAACGTCGTTTGTTTTGAAAAAGTCGTAAATACTACAATACCAGCGATTACAATCAAAAATAATGCGGGAACAATCATATTACGTTTTATCATATTTGTCTCCTTTATATTTAAATCTCTAGGAAAAATGTCGATTTACAATTTTTATCCATAACAAGTATAACATGACCAATGATCTACTGAAGTACATAATAATATTTCACAACTTGACATATTAGCGACTTCATAGGTATTATAGACACAATAAGTCTGTAATTGAGGTGAGAACATGAAATTTTCCAAAGCAACCAATTATGCACTTCACACCATGCTCATGCTTGTAGAAGCTTCTAATTTGAAGCCCATAGGCGTCAAGCAGCTGGCGGAATCCCAAAACGTTTCACCTACTTATCTTTCCAAAATTTTAACGAGACTCGTCAAAGCAGGGATGATTGAATCCGTTTCTGGGGCAAACGGAGGTTACCGGCTATCACGCAAAAAGGACGACATTACGTTTTTGGATATTATCCACGCTATTGAGGGTACAACATCATTATTTGAATGTGATTTTGTTCATGGTGAAGAATGCTTGATTCAAGCTGCAATGAAAGAAGCGGAAGAGAAGATGGAACAACATCTGAAACAAACGAAATTAGCTGACATTGCAAAAAAACAAACCAAAATTGAAAGTTAAGAACATTTTTTCTGAAAAAGGAGAAGTACAATTAACATCGTATAAAATCCTTTTTTGAAATAATTATAGATATAACGAGTCTTCAATGTCGGACTTGAACTTGATAATAAGCGTTTTTTTCGCTTTATTATAGATATAATGAGTCTTTAATATCCCATTAGTAGGAGATGAGCTACATGAATTATGATTGTGCCATTATTGGCGGAGGACCAGCAGGGTTAAATGCCGCACTTATGCTTGGCAGGGCAAGGAGAAGCGTTGCTTTGATCGACAACAATCGTCCAAGAAATGCTGTTACTCATACATCGCATGGCTTTATAACAAGGGATCGCGTTACACCAGCTGAGTTTCGCCGCATTGCTTATGAAGAGGTGCTGAGTTATCCAACAGTCGATCATAGGCAAGCTGAGGTGATTTCTGTCAGTAAAATTGAAGCCGGATTTGAGCTTATTGATTCATCTGGATTTCGCATTCATACACGTAAATTGATCTTGGCAACAGGAGTAAAAGAAATATTTCCCGAGATCGAAGGCTTTTACCCGCTTTATGGAAAAAGCTTGTTTAATTGCCCATATTGCGACGGCTGGGAGCTACGCGATCAGCCGCTTGTCGTTGTTTCGGAATATCCGACTGTTTTTCATACAGTGAAGCTGCTTCTCAATTGGAGCAAGGATTTAGTTGTCTGTACAAACGGGAATGAAAACCTGTCGAACGAACAAAAAAAACAGCTCCAACGAAAGGGGATCGTAATCATGGAGCAGCCCATTGCAGCATTCGTCGGACAAAATGGGAAGCTTGAGCATATTCGTTTCTCAGATGGAACTACCATCGAAAGAGCTGGTGGTTTCGTTACTCCTAAGTTTATTTCAAGCACGCGGTTCGGAGAACAATTGGGCTGTGATAAAACGGAGTTGGGAGGAATTCAAACGGATGGAAAGGGGAAAACCTCAATACCCGGTCTTTATATCGCTGGTGATGCTTCCTATTTTATGCCCTCCCAATTGGTTTTTGCTGCGGCAGACGGCAGTCGAATAGCGATGAGCGTAAATTTGGAGTTGGCAGAGGAAGACTTCATTTAACGAAACTTAAATGAAGTCACAATACGGAAAGAGGGAGCGCTATTTGCAAATAAAAAATCATTTGATTGGGTCTTCAAAATTTCGGGCAGCTTTATGTGTCATCTTGCTTCTTACAGAGCAAGGCGGAACGTTGACTAGCTCAGAAATGGCGCAACAGCTGAATGTCCATGCGGCTTATTTACGAAAAATCATGTCCACATTGCTGAAAGCTGGGATGGTTGAAGCTAAGGAAGGACAAGACGGTGGATATAAACTAAAACATCCTGAATCAGATATAACACTGGCTGATGTTTACGATGCAGTAAGAGAGGTAAAGAAAAGCCAAACCGTTACATTCTGTCATTGGACAACATCTATAAATGAAAACTTAGCGAAATTGATGCTAGAAGTTGATGAATGTACCATTTCATACTTAAAGGAAATTAAAGCAACTGACATGATAAGCAGCTTAAGCAATTCAAATTAGAAAAATCTAACATCCAACTGGAGAGGAAGACATAACCATGACAATTATACATGCAACGGATACAACACTAAAAAATGAAATTCAAAAGGAGGGGCTAACCATAGTTAATTTCTGGGCACCTTGGTGTGGGCCATGTCTTATGTTTGCACCCATTCTTGAAACATTTCGTTCGGCAGGAAGCCATAATGTAAAAATTGTGAAAGTAAATGTGGATGTTAGTGAAGCGATGGCTTCACTATTTGGAATTATGAGTATACCTACTACCATCCTCTTTAAAGATGGAATACCTGTTGACAATAGGAGCGGAGTCTTATCAGTAGAAGGCTTGGAACAATTTATTTCTGGTCATAATAAATAATAGCCTGCCTTATATATTCCTTTACAGGAATATTCCCTATGTGGTATATTTGGTTTAAGAAGCGATTCACAGTAAATAATAAATAGAGGTAAGGTGAACAAATATAAGAAAAACAATCGTATCGGAATTTTTATAGTGACTTATGAAGGATATAGACAAGCTTGATCGTTCATGATAGGGGAAAAAGATGTGTAGTACACACGTATCAAAAGGTTAATATCATCGCAATGGAGGATTCAGATGACTACAAAAATTAAAATGACTCATACGTTTAATGCTCCTCGTGACCTTGTGTTTAAGGCTTTTTCAGAATCAGAACATTTACTGAATTGGTGGGGACCAAAAGGATGGGCTTTTGATATTAAAAAATTCGATCTCCGCCCAGGTGGTTTATTTCATTACAAACAGACCGCACCAGACGGAACCGAGATGTGGGTCAAGTTTATCTATCATGAAGTTAATTCACCTGAGAAAATTGTATATACCAATTCCTTTTCTGATGAGGAAGGTAACACCGTGCGTGCACCCTTTGACGCTAATTGGCCTCTTGAATTTTCAGTCACTTTTATTTTCAGTGAAGATGGAGACAAAACCATTCTTACTATGGAAGGGGAAGCAGTATCTCCAACTGAAGAGGAAGCCAAAACGCTAGAAGCATCACAAGATATGGTTCGCGAAGGATATGAAGTGACGTTTAATCAACTGGCAGATTACTTATTAATGGTATAAACCAACTAGTTAAAGTGATACAAAAAAACTCTTAACGACAAAGGTTAGTTTGATCTCACATTGTTGATGATCAACCTAACCTTTGTTGTTTTTTTGTTAGAAGGGCTCAAATGGAACGGGGGCGAGCCTTTTTGCGTAATGTATCTCAGTACTTTGCACTTCATGTCCAACTTGATATTCTCGCTACATATTTTTACCAAAAAATTGTTGAACCACCAACAATCGTGTAAAATATAACTTATTTGCTCGACGCATATCGTTCCAAATTCCTCGGAGGAAGTGAGTAAACATAATATTTTAGTCTTATTTACTTCAGGAAACTATACTAAGGCTTCAAATCAGTTATTTTGTTACATTTCCCAGTCATTTTATTTTAACTATAAGTCGAGGTTATGCGTCGTATGAATGATAAGTATACAGCTCAAGCAGATACTTGGTACCAGCTTGCAGAGCAAAAGGCAGCCCAATATTTTGAAACATTGAACGAACAAGTGAAGAATAAAACTTATGTAACCACACTAACCGAAGATATTCAATTGTGGAAAAAGAACCATATCCAACATTATTCATTGTTATCCTTTTTTTCGAAAGGAAAGAAAAAACCGGATTCTCGGGATTATCATAGATATATATGGTGGCTGAATTATTCAGGAAAACTGGATGATTATTTGGATCGAAGCGTTTCCTATATTTATATGAGGGATTTAGGAAAAGCTTTGGATGCTCCAGAGACACAAATGAGAATTCAACGGGTGATTGCTGACGTCAAAAGCCACTTTATTCAACCCTCAACAACAAACGGGGGAGAGCAGCCTGATTTTATGACCTTGGCGGGGCTGTATCGGTGGGCTCAGAAGGAAGGCATAGAAAACGGCATAATTTGGGTAATAAATAAACTAAAATCCGTATCCTCTAATATCCCAAAGGAAATGAGTTCCGAGCACGCGGTGCGCAAGCTGATCAAAATCATAATTGGCGTAATGTTGCATGTAATTGAAGAAATGGATGACCAAGTATTGCCTGCTGAACGTGCCAGGAGACTAGACGAAGCCATCAGACTTGGTTACTCCTATGGGCTAACCTATCCTTTTATTGACGATCTGCTTGATTCGGGTGTCCTAAAGGCAGAGGAGAAAGAACAATATTCCAATATGATCCGTACTTCGCTTCTAAGCGGATCTGTTCCACAATTAGGTGAATGGTCCGGCAATAACTTTGAATTTGTCCAATACGTACACGCGGAGCTTAGTGACGCTTTTGAGTATATTAAAAAATATCAGCGACCTGAGACACAACAAACCTTTTCCGAGCAATCCTACGTGTTTTTTCATTCTCAGGATTTGGACCGTGTCAAGGACCTATCGAATGTAAATTACACTAACAAAGAGCTTTACCTGCCTATCATTTTAAAATCCTCATCTTCAAGGCTCATCGTTCGTTCCGTCATTAGTGCTCCTTTGGATGAAGGCTTTGATAATCGAACATTTTATTATGGCATTTATAACCAGCTGGCAGATGATTTAGCAGATATGTTTGATGATATGAAAGACGGGGCGGTAACACCCTATACCTATTATTTGAAATACCATGAGCAGCGCTCAGATCTAATCAATCCCTTTGAGTTATACTGGTCCGTCATCTCTTATTTAATTCACAACATATACTACTCCGATGCCAAAACCAGAGAAGTGATTCTTGATCGTGCCTTCAATGGTCTAAAAAGGTTGAAAGAACGTATAGGTACTGAGAAATATAACGAAATTATGGCGGTGTTTGCTTCAGGAGATCCAGATTTCAATCGCCTTATCCAACATGTGGTTCAAAAAGCGGATGATGTGGATTTCTTCGATAAACTGCTCCGGGATCAGATGGTAACGGTTTTAAAAAGCAATCGCAGTGAAAAGGAGCAATTCCTTTCAACTGTCAAAACTGCTCGCGAGCAAATCAACAATCTATTGCCGATTCACAAAAGTAATGAAATACCTCCAATGAGAGAGCTGCTTATTGATGCTGCAAACTATAGTCTTGAGGGAGATGGCAAACGATTACGGCCAATATTGGCTTGGGTCATGGGTATAAATGAGTATGGACTGCATGCTTCGGCGATCGTGCCGCTTCTAAAATCATTAGAGTATATGCATACCGCGTCTTTAATCTTCGATGATCTCCCAACGCAGGATAATGCCTCTACTCGCAGAGGGCGACCTACGCTGCACCAGGTGCATAATAGTGCCACCGCGGAATTAACCGGCCTATTTCTTACCCAAAAGGCGATTGAAGAGCAATCATCCCTTGAACAGTTTGACCCTAAAACCGTGCTTGCTTTAATGCAATATTCGTCCCAAAGAGCTGGAGATATGTGCATGGGGCAGGCGATGGATTTGCATTCCAAAGGAAAAGCATTAACATTGGAGCAGCTAAATATGATGTGCTTTTACAAAACCGGAATTGCATTTGAAGCTTCACTTGTAATGCCTGCTATTCTCGCTCAGGTAAAGTCGTCAGAAATTGCGGTTTTGAAAAAATACGCCTATCATGCGGGCATAGCCTTTCAAATTAAAGATGATTTGCTTGATTCGGAAGGAGATTTACATTTACTCGGTAAACCTATTGGCCAGGATGTGGAGAACAACAACTCGACTTTTGTAACCATCCTTGGTCTAGATGGAGCTAGAAAAGAGATGTGGGAACACTTCTGCCTTGCAATGGAAGCATTGAAAGAGATGCCACGTAATCCAGCTTTTCTGAAGCAACTGCTGAATTATATTATAAGCAGGGATTATTAAATTACATTCGTACGTCTTGAGGAAGATTCGTGAGATCATGTTAGATATTGCAATAATTTGAATAAGCAAACAGCAGTCCATCGGTGACATATGGTCACTGTTGGACTGCTTTTACTTTTTAATGGTGTTTGAAGCAGTCAGCAAAAGTTGATGAGAATGAAGGGGAGAAGTAAAGTGAGCGAGGTTAATATGACTAATTACCAATTCATAAGTGACTATAAAGACATTTCAACCTACAAAGAAAGCTTTAATGAATTGGCTAAAATGGTATTTGGACTTGATTTCGAAAAATGGTATGAAAAAGGGGGCTGGAACGAAAATTATATATGTTATTCCTTTCTCGATAAAGGTAAAGTAATTGCCAATGCCTCAGCAAGCAAAATGACGGTTATATGTAACAGTGAAGAGTACAAAGCCATTCAAATCGGTACCGTTATGACGCATCCCGACTATCGAAATCAAGGATTATCAGGCAAACTGATGAACCATATTATCGAGAAATATGAACAAGAATATGACTTTATCTACTTGTTCGCTAATGATTCGGTTCTAGACTATTATCCTAGATTTGGGTTTAGAAAAACGCAAGAAAGTAGTTTTACGCTAAACATTTCAGGTTTAGAATTAAAACCAGAAGCAATCCGTTCCTACCGCAAGCTACATACGAATAACGCCAATGATTATCGGTTGATGGAGCAGTTTGCTAAGGAAAGAATATCTGTATCCCCTATAATGGGTGTGAAAAACAATGAACATCTATTGCTGTTTTATTTTATCTTAGCATTCAATGATGCGATTTATTATGTCGAGGAAGTTGATGCCATTGTTATTTTTAAGCACGAGGATAAACAACTTCATCTTTATGATATCATCAGCGTTCAAAAAGTTGATTATGATGTTATTTTGAACAGCCTTGTTACTGCCGATACGGAGATTATTCATTTTTACTTTACACCCGATTACGATAATGAAAACATTCATGTCGAGTTATTAGCAGAGAGTGAGGACACATTGTTTGTTCGTCCTTCATTTGAAGATAGAGCAGAACATATTTTGTTTCCATTAACTTCTCATTCATAATGAAACACTTTTTTCAAACATTATCAGTACAAGGTAAATATCATGCTCTACATCCTGCAGGAACAGCATAGGCCATCGTCTTCCATGTCAATCGTACAGGTCGTTTTGTCTTCTTGAGAATACAATATGGTGTATTCCAAAACAGGAAGGAGATAATTCTGTGAACCGTAACGATTATAATAACATGAGTAATAACATGAACATGGGTAGTAATATGGGTAGTAACATGGGTATGGTAGAAGGTGCGAATTCGGCTAACTTTTGTCCGGATTGTCCAACGCAAACGATTTATGATCCTCCAATTACGCAATATGAGGACATCTACCATCCGCAGCTTGTAAATGTTATTCAAAATATTGAAACGGTGAAGAAGCATCATTGTTGTCCTGTCTATCAGCATTATTACACGCAATCTGAGAAAAATGTCATGGTTTCAGGCTTAAAACGCAGAAAACGTGCTAAAATATCTTCCAAAAAACGTTCCAAAAAATAGTCCTTAAATATAAAAAAAGACCCGTAAGAGCCAACGCTTCGCAAATGAAGCGGCCGCCTTACGGGTCTTTCGCTTGTTTTCAAGATTACTTTAACTGATACAAGAGATGATTCCTTCTTAAATACATATACAATACATACAGAATACAGCAGACAGGCAAAACAAACAGAAAATTACCTTAACTGTTGTCAAAAAGGCTCCAGCCTCAATAAGATATGAATATATATTGTTAAATTTCTAAAGGAATTTAATGGGGAAGCTGAACAACTTTGTGAAATATATCTACTCCTTCATATAAACGTTGCAGATTATTCACAATTTGTATACTTGAAAATCTCAGAAGCAGAGAAGTAGCAACGTTTAGATTGAAACTAATAGAAGTTTAGTTTAACATCAAATACAGTGAACCATACCGCAAGTATCGGAAAAAATGTAATGATGCTAGTAACACATGGCGGCAAACAAAAGCTTCAATCGATGCATTAAGCTTTGTTATTGCCTTTGCTTTGTGTGTTCCTAGAGCCTTGTAAACGGACTTTTCACTTTTCACCAGCTTTCAAATAGCTTATAATTATCTGATAATCGCAGATCATTTAATCTATAATCAATTACAAAACAATATGATATGGTTTTAATTGAAACAGAAAAGGTGTGTGACTGGGTCGAGCATTGGCTTAGTGTAACGCCTATACAGAAGCGCCTACATGCTTTATGCAAATTTTAGGATATAAGGATGGTAAAAATGAGCAACGGAGAAAATAAAACAGACGTCATCTTGATTGGTGCCGGAATCATGAGTGCGACTTTAGGGACACTTCTGAAAGAATTGGTACCGGAATGGAAAATTACCGTGTTTGAGAAGCTCGAGAGTGCTGGAGAAGAAAGCTCTAACGAGTGGAATAATGCAGGAACAGGGCATGCAGCACTGTGCGAGCTTAACTACACTGTAAATAAGCCAGACGGATCTGTAGATATTAGCAAAGCGATTCAAATTAATGAACAGTTCCAGCTTTCCATGCAGTTTTGGTCTTACCTTGTAAATAGTAAGCTAATCCGTAATCCGCAAGACTTTATTATGCCATTACCTCATATGAGTATGGTCCAAGGAGAACAAAATGTAACGTTTCTAAAGAAACGTTTTGAAGCTATGTCTACTAATCCATTGTTTAAAGGGATGGAATTTTCCGATAACCCTGCAAAATTGATGGAATGGATCCCACTTATTATAAAAGATCGTAAATCAAATGAAGCTATAGCAGCAACCAAAATTGACTCTGGTACGGATGTCAACTTTGGTGCTTTAACGCGCATTCTGTTTGACCACTTAAAAAGTAAAAACGTTGATCTCAAATACAAACATAGCGTTGATAATATTAAACGTGCAAGCGACGGCTCGTGGGAATTGAAAGTACGTAATGGCAGCGGCAACGTCGAACGGCATACTGCAAAATTTGTCTTTATCGGAGGCGGAGGCGGAAGCTTGCATTTATTGCAAAAATCCGGTATTCCTGAAGGTAAACATATTGGCGGATTCCCAGTAAGCGGAATATTTATGGTTTGTAATAATCCGAATGTTGTGGCACAACATCATGCAAAAGTTTACGGCAAAGCCAAAGTTGGAGCTCCTCCAATGTCGGTTCCACACTTGGATACAAGATTTATCGACAATAAAAAATCTTTGCTGTTTGGTCCTTTTGCCGGATTCTCACCTAAGTTTTTGAAAACCGGTTCAATGTTTGATTTGGTCACTTCCGTAAAACCGGATAATCTCATCACAATGTTATCCGCAGGTGCAAAAAATATGTCATTGACAAAATACCTGATTGAGCAAGTTATGTTATCCAAAGAAAAGCGCATGGATGAGTTGCGCGAGTTTATCCCTAACGCCAAAACGGAAGACTGGGATTTAGTAGCAGCTGGTCAGCGTGTGCAAGTTATCAAAGATACTGAAGCTGGCGGCAGAGGAACACTTCAATTTGGTACGGAAGTTATAACGGCTGCTGATGGTTCGATTGCAGCATTGCTAGGCGCTTCGCCAGGTGCTTCTACTGCTGTTCACGTTATGCTTGAAGTATTTAAAAAATGTTTCCCTCAACACATCAAAGAGTGGGAACCAAAAATTAAAGAAATGATTCCTTCTTATGGCGTTTCATTAATGGAAAATCCAGAGCTTCTGCACGAAATTCATACTTCTACAGCTGACTCATTAGGCCTGAGTGAAAAAGAGCTGGCTTTTAGTTAGTTTTTCTGATGTAAAAACAAATGAATGTAGTGAAATATTACGTAATTTAAAGCATGGCGTGAATTATTTAATTTCATTAAAATAAATATTGAACCTTTGATCTAATTATAGATTGAAGGTTCTTTTTTTATTGAATTTACAGGTGCTGCAGTTAATATTGCTTGCATGTTACCGTTTTTGGTGAGAGGACATACTAATAAAAACCTTTTTGCTCCCTTTTAAAGCAATTGTCCCAAATTTTTTTTACAGCGTGAAAAATAACGGGCTGCTCGATTGTATTACTAGTGAAAGGGGGACATCAAGTGAACGATTCATATGAGCTCAATGAATCCGTCCGCAAAGCCGTGGTCAACTATTCCGACAGCCTGGTCAAGATAGCTTTCGCTTATCTCAAAAATATTGCTGACGCGGAGGAAGTAGCGCAAGAAGTATTTCTAGCCTATCTCCAAAAATCCCCCGTCTTTGATAGTGATGAACATGAGAAAGCCTGGTTAATCCGTACAACGATCAATAAATGTAAAAACTTGCTCAAGACGGGGTGGTTTAAGAGTCGAAACCCCATACCGGACAACCTGTCTAACCTGCCGAAGGATGAATACATGGTCATGCAGGCTGTATTATCATTGGATAAAAAATATCGGGTCCCGATCCATTTGCATTATTACGAAGGTTATTCCTTGGAAGAAATAGCGGATATACTTCATGCCAAACCTGCGACGGTAGGTACTTGGCTCGCTCGAGGGCGTAAACAGCTTAAAGAAGTTATAGGCGGTGATTTGTGAGAATGAAAAAATCAAGTTATAAATCGGCCATGTCCAAAGTGAAAATAAGTGAAGACTTTCAAGAACGTACACTTGAACGATTAAGCCTGGAGAAGCACAAACAAATCGACAACAATAATAACAACATACGAAATGGAGAGGTTCCTATGAAAACAGTTCATTCTAAAGTAAAGAAAAACAAAGTGATGATCTGGGCAACCAGCATTGCGGCTTGTGCGGTATTGACTCTGAGCATTTATGCAGTAAACCAAGACGCAGGCAGTACTTCTCCTGGTGCGGTCACGAAAAATCCAAGCGGCACCATTGAGAATAATGGCCCTGGACCGGCGACCTCAGCAAAACACAGGGTAAACATTGATGGTGTGATTGATGAGGTAAGTACCGACGGCCAAAGCTTTCGAATTGGCGAATTGTGGGTGACAGTTACGGAAAAAACGACTTACGGCATAACAGGCCCAACAGCTCCTGATATTTCAGAGCAGCTGGTAAGCAAGGAATTTAAAGTGGGCAACACGGTATCTGGCTTCACCTCGGAAGACGTCACGAGCGGAAAGGTAACAGCCGACGTCATTTTCAATAATTTTTGATTTAGCTGTTGTTAGCATACTAACCGCCGCATCCTCCTATGGATGCGGTTTTTTGCTAGCATTATATAAAATAGACGATCATAAATCAAAAAAAGACCGATCAAAAAAACTAAGTTTTTTACAGTAAGAACTAAATTCTTACAGGTAAACGATTAAGAAACGTTTTGTTAAGATAATTATTGTAATCGCTTTCAAGTTAATATATGGAAGGAAGTGAGGCTCGAGCAGCCTATTTCAGGCTGTACTGCATCATGTGAGACTAAATGTAATTAAAAAAGAGGAGGAATACAGATGAAATAATTGTAACCTCAGATGACGGGACATAGGACGCTTAGCTATACTATTTAGATATTCTGTCAAACCCCGAATCTAGTAGAGAGAGTTAAGCTGTACGGAGTGGCGCGAACAACCATACTCGTATTTTAATACGAGGAGGTACTACCATGTTCAAAGCAAAACTAATAAAAGGGGCAGCGGCCCTAGCACTCTTCAGTTCGTTGTTTTCCACCCCGATAATGCCTATTGCCAGTGCAGCCGATGCCAACTGCCCGAATGGATATGTAGGTCTGACATACGACGATGGCCCAAATGCCAGTAACACTACATCACTGCTCAATGCTCTGAAGCAGGCCGGTTTGCGTGCAACGATGTTCAACCTTGGGCAAAACGCACAAAATAACCCGTCACTCGTGCGGGACCAAGTGTATGCGGGCATGTGGGTTGGAAACCACTCTTATACACATCCTCACATGACCACATTGAGCAGCTCGCAGATGTCATCTGAGATTACGCGGACACAACAAGCGATCCAGTCAGCTACCGGAGCTGCACCAAAATTGTTCCGCCCGCCGTACGGCGAAACTAACGCAACTTTGAA
Organism: Paenibacillus sp. 2TAB26; assembly: GCF_052115145.1. Taxonomy (NCBI): domain Bacteria; kingdom Bacillati; phylum Bacillota; class Bacilli; order Caryophanales; family Paenibacillaceae; genus Paenibacillus; species Paenibacillus sp. 2TAB26. The sequence continues at coordinate 77,057 of NZ_JBFRGC010000023.1, read as the reverse complement.
GTCAATCGAGAGTCAAAATGGTCTAACCGAGGTGCTTTAGAACGTTGACTCACAGGACTGGAATGGCGCTACCACTGCACAGATCGTAGCCGCTGCGGGCAGACTGCAGAACGGCGATGTCATCCTGATGCATGATCAATACCAGACTACGCTCCAAGCGATTCCCCAGATTGCTCAGAACCTTAAGAGCCGGGGACTTTGCCCTGGTATGATTTCAACAAGCACCGGCCGGGCGGTTGCGCCTGACGGTGGCGGTACAACTACTCCTCCAAGCACAAGTACAAAAAAGGAAGCCGAAAGCATGACCAAAGTTGGTCAGTACACCGGAAATATCAGCTCGCCATTCTCTGGTGTTGCTTTATACGCCAACAATGATTTGGTCAAATACACACAGAATTTCACGAGCGGAACTCATAGTTTCTCACTCCGTGGTGCTTCAAATAACTCCAATATGGCCAGAGTTGACTTGAAAATAGGCGGGGTGACGAAGGGGACCTTCTACTTCGGAGGCAGTAGTCCCGCAGTCTATACCATAAGCAATGTCAGCCATGGAACCGGTAATCAAGAAATTGAGCTCGTTTGCACCTCCGATAACGGGACATGGGATGTTTACATTGATTATTTGGAAATTCAGTAAATAACTCGAACCAGTAAAGGATACGATTTAGTTATTGATTTAAATTCAAATCGTATGTGCCACTTAATCCCGGCGGGATCTTCTCCGTCGGGATTTTTGTGAGTAGCCCTGTTGAAATACAGAAGAAAACTTTACGTCATTTTTCAAGCTAAAAGATTGATTATTTATAATATTGGTTTAGTTCTTGACCTAAAGTAATGTCACCCCATATAATTATCCATTAATAACCAATAGAATGAGGTCAAGGAGAGTGAAGTTAATGGAAACTACCCTTACAGCCGATCTTGAAAGAATACTGCGAAAACTTGATCAAGCTGATTTAATTAATCTTTTAGTTGATCGGATATCCTCCAGTGACTTGAATTCACTTCTCTTAAAAGTATTCAGCGAGAAAACAAAGACATCTTCTCCAAATGATCTACTTAAAAGATACAAGAATAACCGTTTTGTACACCCAGCTGACGTCGATGTGCTATTGCTTAAGAGGATGGAGTTGGATGTTTTAGATATTGCTTCAAAACATTCTTTTTCGCCAATTCAACTATCTCCCGTAGCACCATTGGGCTGTGCTTCTGTGCTAGGAACAGTTGATCAAAACAAAGCAATTTCCGCGTTAAGAGGAACGGAGGTTGTATCAGATGCAACCAACCTCTTAGCCCTGCATATCAGTAATTTACTTAAAACCATTGATTCAAATGATAAGAGAGATAATTTTATTCGCTTCTGTACCACCCATAGGCATGTCCGAGCGCAATTCTTTGGAGATGATCCAGGGATGCTGCCTCATTTCCATTTATTTTGTATGGTGACGTCTGGATTAGATGAAGGTTCCTATAGCTTCGAAAAACAATCATTATGGGAGCATATAAAAGTATACCAAATTATATTTAAAACGCTGTTTGGGTCTGACATCGAGATCATTTTAAGTGAACGCAGTGGTTACAAAGATTCGGCTGGCTTAGTCTCAAGGATTATAAAACATGGAAATGAATTGTCATTGAATGTGTCGGTAAGTACAGGTGAGCCGAATATGGAAAACCAGTATTACAAAGGATTACAATTCACATTAAAAACAGTAATAGGCGAAACGGAGTATTTTATTGGCGATGGCGGTTTTGTAGATTGGACACAAAATATGTTAGGCAGCAGGAAAGAGCGGCTTTTGATTAGTGCAATTGGTCTGGACAGGCTCATTTTGTGAAGTTCCGGTCTTTCTCAAAGGACTCGAGATTATCGAATTCCTACTAAGCAGGTGATTATCATTTTTGAGAAGATGTATGCTGCAAAAGTAATGGATTCATTGACTTATCTTTTCATCTTTATTAGGACTGATCCAACGAACCCTTTACTTTTTCAACTTTTACTCAAATATCGATGCTGGTTACATAAAGAAACCAAATTTAATTTTCGCTCAATAAAGAGGTTACTAAATGAATTGAATTTAATTGAAGATCCTCGATACAAAGCAACTATTATCTCAAAACTCAAAAGAATAAGGTTGTACAATAGGCTTCATAACATAGAAAGGGTATATCAGAGCATAGGTTCAATTAAATACATAATAGAAAATTTAATACATGTGATTGACCAACAAGATACAAATAAAATAAGCATTATGGCTAGTTCAGTCCATAATTATCCATCATTCATTTTAGGTAAATACAAATGCAACGCTGTAGATTTCTGGAATGAACAGATTTGCTTTTACAATAGAATTTATCAAAGTGACTTCATGAGGGATTGGAAATATTTGTTTTTGAATATTATCCGAAGCATGAGCAATCACTGCTGCGTTAACCATTTAATAGGAATACATATTAAAATTTAAAAATGGAGTGATTAAGTGTTTCCGATTCTAGAGACAGAAAGATTGCAATTGAGAGAAATCGTTAAAGAAGATGCTCATAGCATCTTTCATTGCTTTTCCAATCATGATGTGACACGATATTATGGACAAGATACGTTAACAAATATCGAACAAGCAGAACCGTTCATTGCGTTTTTCGCGAAAAGCTACCAAGAAAATCGAGGCATTCGATGGGGAATTGAAATAAAAGGTAAAAAAGAAATGATCGGGACCATCGGTTTTAATGTTTTGTCTTTAAAACATAAGAGAGCTGAGATAGGCTATGAGCTTCATCCTGATTATTGGGGAAATGGATATGCAACAGAAGCCATTTCAAAAGTTATAGCATATGGTTTTAGCAAACTTGGGTTAACACGAATTGGCGCGATTGTTTTTATTGAAAATAAAAAATCCAATCAAATATTAACAAAACTAGGTTTTGAAAAAGAAGGGATTTTGAAAAACTATATGTATCAAAATGGTGTTGCCTATGATACAAACATTTACTCTTTGATAAAGTGAAGTTAATGAAAGGATGGAATCAATGAAAACAATTCAAAAGATGTATGAACATCTAAACTGGGCAAATCAACGTATTCTAGAAACTTTGCAAAATGTAGAAGTCGAGGATCAACTGGTGCGGTTATTTTCTCATATTCTATATGCCGAACAAGTTTGGATTGCTAGAATACAAGGAATGGACAGTTCACAAATGCCTATCTGGTCAGATGGTGATCTAGAATCCTGTGCAACACTTATTAAACAAAATGAAGAAAGCTTCAAAAATATTCTCACTAAAATCACAAATGCTGACTTAGATAACTTAGTTTCATATTCAAACAGTAAAGGTAAAGAGTTTATAACTTCCACACGAGATATTTTAACTCATGTAGCACTACATGGTCAGTATCATCGAGGACAAATTAATTTACAAATTCGAGCAAATGCTTTTGAACCCGTCAACATTGATTATATTTCTTTTGTGAGATAGAAATATCAATAGTTACGATTTGAATTACAGGTAAACGATAGTTATACTTTAGTTCTGGAGCAGTTTGCCATGGCAGCTGCTCTTTATTATTTATTAATACAAAGGTTCGTATGGCTCCAATACTTGGTCATAGTGATATATGATGAAGAAGGTCTGTACCCCTCGTTTTTGTAAGAGAAAGGTGTGTAAATCCTGTTTAAACTTAATCATGTCACTCGTCCTATGCGCACTACTTTATTCATTATTATCATTCTCGTTTTTTCGATTAGCACCGCATCTGTTCTGTTGTATGGCGATCACTTTCTCATTGGGTCATATAATAAACAAAATAATGACGACGTCAAATATATAAATAGCGCTAAAATTTTATTGAATAAGCACACGATTGCTTATAACAGCGGCGATGAGCCGTCTGCTTTCATCATGCCAGGAATGCCAGTTGTACTGGCTGGTCTCATGCTCATCTTCGGACAAGGAGATGGTGGGGTTGTGGCATTCAGAGTCCTAATGGCAGCCCTGCAGGCGTTCTCGATTTATTTGATTTTTATTGCGGCTAATCAGCTGTTTAATAGTAGAGCTGCTATAATAGCCAGCATCGCAACTGCACTTTATTTGCCCGATTATTTTTCTTCAGGCGCCATTTTGTCGGAGACAATGTTCCGCACGCTGTTCATATTGCTTATTTGCTTTAGCCTTCTTGCTTTAAGGAGACAGGAAACGAGGTATTATATTATTTCGGCAGCTATTGTTGGGCTAGCATGTTATTTCAAACCGCATGCGGTGCTTTTTCCCGTTGTCTGGTTCATTTTATGGCTTGTGCAAAAGATATCTTGGAAAATTATAGTGAAGTATACTGCAGTTATTTCGTTAACGATGATCCTTTTGCTATCTCCATGGTGGATACGGAATTACGTCACATTTGATAAATTGATTCCATTCACACAGTCAGCAGGCAATCCGATGTTATTAGGCGCTCTTATTAACAACGACGTACCTTCAAAGGCCTTCTTCGACACCCATCTAGAATACGAGGGCATCAGTGAAAATCTATTTGCAGGCTCAGACTCTGCTCAAGCCGAAACGGCACAAAAAATTGTAAGCTTCGGCTTTAAAAATCAACCATTAAAATACTTGAAATGGTATACGATTGATAAAGTATTTGGATTATATGCGGCTCCTTATTATTGGAAAACGGTATTTGGTGTAAATATTTGGATCGCGGGCATCTATCATGTCGTATTTATGCTATTGGGAGCAGCAGGTTTACTGATTACGCTTAAGCGAGCCTTCCGGCAAAAGGAGATTGCTTATTTGTTTTTATTGCTTTCATTGGCTTACTTTACTGTGATCTATATTCCCTTTGTCGCATTCAATAGGTATGGTTACCCAAATGTGTTTCTTTTCTTTATGAGCGCAGGTTTTTTTATCGACTGGGCGATTGCAAAGTATCAAAGTACGAGTGTGAAAAATCATGTCACTGCCAACCTTTAAAGGCTTCAACACACACGGGAATCGAAATGGATGGGAGGCTTTATGAAAAAAAGATATGCTTTCATGCTATTTATAGCAATCAGTATTTTATTATTAATAGGATATAATAGATATTTTTATAGTTTTCAAGCTCTTAATAATAATGCTGTCATATTTAGTGGTCCGACCAAATCTCCGAATGGCGAATATAATGCAAGTGCATATTATATCCCTTATGGTGGCGCAGCAGGTGTCGTTTTGTATATTGTCGAGGTTGAAGAAACCCAAACGGGCAAGAAAAAAACGATTTATTCAAGCAATCATAAAGACATTTTTTCTATGAATTGGAAATCCGCAGAAGTTCTTAAAATTAAAAATGAAAGTCCAGAATATAATGACCATAGGAATATAGAGTTAAATGTGAAGTCCGATATTTATGAAGAATCTGGAGCAGCATGTCGAAGTCTATTGTTAAAAGGAAAGTTTGAAAATTGTTATAAGGCCGATGACATTCAGGTGCCATTTATTCTTAAAATGATTGGTTTCTGAAAAGAGACACGGAACTCCACAATTTGAAATTACGATTGTTAAGATACATTGGCTTGATTAATTATGGTTTTAGTATTTAGCATACTTCATGTTGCAAACGGTACACCAATGCTTAAGGCTCAAATTATTATGAGAAAAGGTACAGCCCCTCTAAAAATATGAGGAGTTGTACCTTTAGTTTTTTCTATAGCTGCTTTTTAATTGGTAAAGCATTTTTTACAAATCGTTTGCTATTTCATTAATCCTTTAATGAAAATAGATATTTTAGGAACATAGATAAGCATGAGAGACCTAGGGGCATTACAGGTAAAATTGATGTAATGTTCACCAGAACTACTCTCCGTGCAGGATACTTCCAAAATATATAGAATGTTTTTATAACATATCGATATTTTTGAAAAATCTTTCATCAGATGTAGTGGGGGTATATGTTTATGGAAAATAATCGAAATTGGGCAGGTAACTATAGGTATAGCGCATCGGAACTCCATGTTCCGGAAACATTGGAGCAAATACAAGAAATAGTAGCACGTAGCAATCGAATTAAGACACTTGGCACTCGTCATTCGTTCAATGGAATCGCTGATTGTAACGAAAACCTCATCTCTCTTCAAAAGTTTAACCGAATCATTGCATTAGACACTAGACACAATAAGGTTACAGTCGAGGGAGGTATTAGATACGGAGATCTGTGTCAATATCTGTATGAATTCGGTTATGCTTTGCACAACTTGGCGTCGTTGCCCCATATTACAATAGCAGGCGCATGCCAAACGGCCACACATGGTTCCGGTGACCAGAATGCTAATCTTGCTTCGGCGATTCATTCCATGGAAGTTGTCAAAGCGGATGGGAATAAGGTCGTATTCTCCCGTGATCAACAAGATGGGCTTTTTGCTGGGGCGGTAGTGGGGCTTGGAGGGCTCGGGGTTATTACGAAAATCACTCTAGATATAATCCCCACATTCCAGATGAGTCAATATGTATTTGATCATTTGCCTTTAGTTCAACTTAAAGACCATTTTGACGAAATATTCTCTAGCGCTTATAGTGTTAGTCTTTTTACGGATTGGAAAACGTCTACATTCAATCAAGTCTGGCAAAAGCGTAAGTTACCAGATCTTGAACACGCTGAAGTGGAATCTGAATTTTTTGGCGCCAAGCTCGCAAGTGTACCACGACATCCAGTGCCAGGTTATTCTGCAGAGAATTGCAGTGAGCAGCTTGGTATTCCGGGGCCATGGCATGAAAGGCTACCGCACTTCCGCATGGATTTCACGCCAAGTGCCGGAGAGGAACTACAGAGTGAATATTTTGTGCCGCGCAAAGATGCCTATCAAGCACTATGTGCGATTGACCGGATACGTGATTTCATATCGCCACATCTTTATGTGTCAGAAGTTCGTACGATTGCAGAAGACAATTTGTGGATGAGTCCTTGTTATAAGCAGGAATCCGTTGCTTTTCACTTTACATGGAAGGCGGATTGGGAGGCGGTCCGACAAATCCTTCCGATGATCGAGGAACAAATTGCGCCTTTCCATGCTCGCCCACATTGGGCAAAGCTGTTTGCCACGCCGCCTGCCCATCTTCAATCATTATATGAGAAGTTACCTGACTTTCGGCAATTACTACTTCAAAACGACCCTCAAAGAAAGTTTTGCAACGACTTCTTGAAAAACTACATTATAGAGAAACATTAATTCCTTTACAGTTATATAACCATATGGTAATGTATATAATATAATATGGAAATTATAACTTTGGAGGGGATTGAATGGACGGTAAACTTCTGCAATATGAAGGAAGAAGTGTGGTTCGGTTCGAGCGTTACCTGAATCATCCGATAGAAAAAGTATGGAGGGCGATAACTAGTCCCAATCAGATTGTCAATTGGTTAACTGCGCATGCTGAATTTGATTTGATCGTTAACGGAAAGATTACATTTCGTTGGGAGAATGGGGATCTGGTACATGGAAAGTTCACTATGGTCAATCCCCCAAATGAGCTCGAGTACACTTGGATAGAGAAGTCTTCAGGAGAATCAGTGGTTCGATGGGAACTGCATGACGATGATAAAGGATGCCATCTTCACCTGACTCATACGTTTTACGAACCCGCTGAAGTTGCTGATTTTCTGGCAGGCTGGCATGTGCATCTAGACATGATTGATATGATTCTTCATGAAAAGCATGTCGACTTCCCTTCGGATCTTTTTAAAGAGTTGCGCAAGAAATATGATTCGATATTGAATTGAGTTGTAAAGGAAGACAATGCTGATGCTCTTGGAGCGATTAGCACATCAAATTAAAATCCATTGTCGGTTGCGCATTCGAGTGGAGAGGACCAAGTGATGAGTAATAATATATTTGAAGTTTTGTCGGAACCGCACAGACGGTCTATGCTGGATCTATTGCGCATTCGCGAGCGATCAGTTGGGGAACTTGTAGATAAGTGTCAATTGAGTCAACCGGGCGTTTCTAAGCATCTAAGAGTATTGAGAGAAGCTGGATTGGTTGAGGTACGATCTGTATCCCAAAAAAACATCTATTCCTTACGCCCAGAGCCGCTTCAAGAAGTCGATAAGTGGCTGGAGTCATATCGTCATTTCTGGTCCAGCAAGCTTGACGATCTCCAGTCCTTCCTTGATCAAGAGGAAGAATAGATACTTGATCAGAACTTACATTGACCATGATAAAGTCAGGAGATTATCCTGGCTTTTTCTATGTTACACCATAGATGAAGACAGAGATTCTAAATAGATTTTTATTGAACTAACGGAAAGCTAAGAACAATGATAATTGTGGATGAGCAGGCGCTTCGGCGGTCTGCTTTTTTTTATCTGAAAAGAAGTAGAGCGAGAAAACTGACGGGGTACTATTAATGATAGAACTATTCATTACGATGGGAATGGGGATATAATTCAGGATACAATAACACTTTTTTAGCCATTTTCGCTTCATATCCTTGAGGATTAGAATAATTTATTCATGATGCTAACTAATAACACAAAGTAAATTTTTCATTTTGAAAATTTCAATTTGAATGAAGGGGGTGTAGCACCATTGGAGAGAGTTCATGATACTGCATTAAATAGTTTCTGGGTTGCAGTGGTCGTTTCGTTGATTCTTATGTTTTTTTATCCGCTGAGCTTCTTAATTGAGGTCCATATGATGTTCTTTATGTATCTGCTGCCATTTTTGATATTATTTCTGTGGATATTCACTCTTTTGTGCTTATGCCCTGCTTTTTATTTAATTGATCTGTTACTCAGAATTAAAAAAAGGAGATTATTTTCGTCCATGCTTGCTCACGCATTTACCGGGTTGATGATTTCCACAATGATTTATTCCCTCTGTGTCGGCAAATTAGAATGGAATTACTTCTACTGCGTACTCGGAATCCTAAGCGGCTTTCTGTTCCCAGTAATGGAGCGTTGGAATTAGAGAATCATTTCTTGCTTTAGCAGAAAGGATTGAACTACTTGAAGCCTATTATCATTTTGTACATATTGCTTCTGTTCGTAATGGGATGTCAAAGCAAAGAGGACAAGTCAATAATTAAGGAGGTTTCGTCCGATTTCCTTACAGTTCGAGTCAAAGTGGAAAGAGAAGAAGCATCGAAAATTAAAATTCACACCGAATTGGTGAATACAGGCGATAATTCCATTGGGATCATTCATGGTGACCCTTTGACTGGAGCAGTCGTCGGAGAGCGATCTAATCGCCCAGATATTATTTATAGTTTTGTTGGTATCTCAAAATCATTAGCTAAGAATGAAGTATACAGTTTCGATAAGGACAAAATGATTAATATTACACCTGAAGATCGAATTCTTTACACTCAAACCATATTTTCGATTAATGGTGAAAGGAAGACCATAGAATTAAATATTAATTTAGATGAAGTTGATTAAAAAGTATCTTTGAATTCCTAATTCAAAACTTTAAAATTGGAGGCGCATATTTATGGACTATTTTATAATAACCGGCACATCAAGAGGAATTGGACAAGCTATTGCAGAGCAACTTATCTCATCAGAGCACTATTTATTTTGTATTTCACGCGAAAGAAATCATTCGTTAACAAACAAAAGCAAGAACATAACCTATTTGGAATTTGATTTACACGACATTAATCAAATCGAGGCGTTAATGAACCGAATTTTTTCAGAAATTGATCTGTCTAGAGCCAACAGGGTTTATCTCATAAATAATGCTTCTATGATCGCTCCTGTTGCATTCATTGATTCGGCTGCTGTTAACGAAATCACAGGAAATATTCATGTTAATCTGCTCGCACCTATTTTACTGACTTCTACATTTATGAAGCATACGAAAACCTTTTTAGGCAATAAGCGCATTTTAAATATATCATCCTCCTCAGCCAAACATCACCATCCTGGCATGAGTCTTTATTCCGCTTCCAAAGCAGGCTTGGACGTATTCACTCAATGTGTCGGTCTTGAACAAAGCCACACCCAAACACCTGTCGGTATTATTTCTATATGGCCAGGAATGATTGATACGAATTTGCAAAAGGAAGCAAGAACTCAAGACCAAGCAGCTTTCCCATCTGCTCAGCTATTCGGAAAGGCCAAAGATGCCGGCATGCTGACGACACCAGAAGAAACCGCACAACAAATAATAGCGTTTTTGTTTATAGAGCATTTTGAACATGGTGCTATCGTTGATATTTATGACTATTCGAAGCTTCAACAACATGTTGACACTCCAAACAAAAACACTTAACAAAGGCGGCTGAAATAATGATGAGCATAATTAACGGTTCTGAAACTTTAATCATAGTCATTCATGAAATCTATGGCATTAACCGTCATATGCAACATATTTGTCAATCACTAGCGGATCACAATTTTGATGTTATTTGTCCAAATCTTTTGGAACAAGAAGTACCTTTTGACTATGCAAAAGAGGAAACTGCATATCGTCATTTCGTAGAAAATGTAGGCTTTATTAAGGCTTCGAACCAAATTAAGCATCTCGTATCCGACAAGAGGGCTAATTATAAAAAAGTTTTTCTTGCCGGATTTAGCGTAGGAGCAACAACTGCATGGTTATGTTCAGAGGAAGCAGAGGTTGATGGGATAGCAGCATACTATGGTTCACGCATTAGAAACTACACGGAATTATTACCTAAATGTCCAACGATATTATTTTTCCCACAAGAAGAATTGTCGTTTCATGTAGATGATTTAATTTCGATTTTAAGCAAAAACGATGCGAATGAAATCCATAAATTTAGCGGACAACACGGCTTCAGTGACCCGTATTCTCACAAATACAATGAACTATCCGCACAAAAGGCCTTTTCTGAGATGGTAGGCTTTTTCCATAACATAGAACGATTGTGATCCCATCGTAGGAAGCAAATACATTTGGTTGTTTGTAGACTGCCTGTTAACGGAGTTTAACTTTAAGAGGGCTATCATCGGTAATTTTACAGTAACTATTTTATTATTGGGGCGATAGAGTGGAAGAGAACAATTCATATCCTAATAGGACCCGAAGGTGATATGAAGTAACGGAGCCCGGCACGAGCTCTGCTTTTTAATGCGATAATGTTAGAGGGAAATCAAAAAAGAACCTGGATAATTTAATCAGGTTCTAAACATTTGCATATAAACAAACACGATGATATAATCATTGCACGTCTTCGAAAAGAGATTTGAACATAAATGTTACATCTTACAATTTTATTTTATCATGCTGGTAAGCTCTTGTCAAATCTTTTTCTCAGTTTATTGGATAGGGGAGATATTGAATGCGTTCTTTAGTTCTCGGTTTTCAGGAAATGGAAAAAACGCAATTTTCACTCGTTGGAGGAAAAGGGTTGAATTTAGGGGAATTATCAAAAATCGAAGAAATTCAAGTACCAGAAGGATTTTGCGTTACAACTGAGGTTTATCAAAGAGCCTTCGAACATAACGAAACGTACTATGCATTATTGAATCAACTGACAACGTTAAAAGCAGTAGATCGAGACCAGATTGGTGAAACCAGCAGAAAGATTCGACAAATCATTATGGAGGTAGAAATTCCTTCTGAAGTTGTGAAAGCAATTACACACTATCTCTCACAATTTGGTGATGAACATGCTTATGCCGTACGTTCTAGTGCGACTGCTGAAGATTTACCACATGCTTCTTTTGCTGGTCAACATGACACCTATTTAAATATCATCGGCAAAGAAGCATTCATTCAGCATATCAGTAAATGTTGGGCATCTCTATTTACGGATCGCGCGGTAATCTACCGTATGCAAAATGGATTTGACCACAGTCAAGTTTATTTATCCGTTATCGTTCAAAGGATGGTTTTCCCACAGGCTTCGGGCATTTTATTTACCGCCGATCCGATCAGCTCTAACCGAAAGCTGCTCTCCATCGATGCCAGCTTTGGACTTGGAGAAGCGTTGGTTTCTGGCCTAGTTTCTGCCGATTGTTATATCGTACAGGGAGGGGAAATCGTCAACAAAAGGATAGCAACCAAAAAAGTGGCTATCTATGGATTAAAAGAAGGAGGAACAGAGACAAAGCAAATCGATCCTGAACTACAGAAGACACAAACACTTACTGAACAACAAATTTTACGATTGGCACTCATCGGAAGACAGATCGAAGCTTATTTTGGTTGTCCACAAGATATCGAATGGTGTTTGGTTGATGATGCATTTTATATTGTACAGAGTCGTCCAATTACAACCTTATACCCGATCCCTAAAGCGAATGATAAAGAAAATCACGTCTATGTTTCTGTTGGTCATCAACAAATGATGACCGACCCCATAAAACCATTGGGACTGTCTTTCTACCTGTTAACGACCCCAGCAACCATGCGAACAGCTGGTGGAAGGTTGTTTGTTGATATCACACATAGCCTGGCTTCCCCTGTCAGTAGCAGTATAGTAATAGATGCCTTGGGAAAATCCGATCCCCTCATAAAAGACGCGCTTATGACTATCGTAGAGCGAGAAGATTTTATAAAATCAACACCTGATGTTAAACAATTACCTAGTCCCATTAAGAGCAGTAAAGGTAAGACGTTTTCTGATATTCAAGCACAAATCGAAAATAACCCAACAATCGTTTCTGATTTAATTAAGAGTAGTCAAACATCGATAGAAGAGTTAAAACAAAACATCCAAACGAAATCAGGATCAGATTTATTTGATTATATTTTAGAAGATATCCAGCAATTAAAGAAAACTCTATTTAACCCACAAAGTTCGGCTGTAATTATGACTGCCATGGATGCTTCATCATGGATTAATGAAAAAATGAACAAGTGGTTATGTGAAAAAAACGCAGCAGATACGCTTTCGCAATCTGTACCAAACAATATTACTTCGACAATGGGTCTGGCACTATTGGATGTCGCTGATGTGATTCGTCCTTATCCAGAAGTAATTGATTATTTACAACATGTAAAAGAAGATAACTTTTTGGATGATCTAGTTAAGCTTAATGGTGGGAAAGAAACCCAAGACGCTATCTATGTTTATCTCGACAAATATGGGATGCGATGTGCCGGTGAAATCGATATGACAAAAACTCGTTGGAGTGAAAAACCAATTACACTTGTCCCGATGATTCTAGGTAACATCAAAAACTTTGAGCCTAATGCTGGCAAGCGAAAATTCGAGCAAGGGCGACAGGAAGCTTTGGAAAAAGAACAAGAGTTATTAGACCGGTTAAAACAATTGCCGGATGGTAATCAAAAAGCCGTAGAGACCAAACAAATGATCAGCTTAATCCAAAATTTCAGCGGGTATCGTGAATATCCAAAGTACGGCATGATTAATCGCTACTTCGTATATAAGCAAGCTTTATTGAAAGAAGCCGAACAGCTTGTACAAGCGGGCATTATTCATGAAAAAGATGATGTATACTATCTTACTTTTGAAGAACTTCGCGATATCGTAGCCACAAATATACTGGATTACCAGATCATCTACAATAGAAAAGACGAATACAAACGATATGAAAAGCTGACTCCCCCACGTGTTATTACATCTGATGGTGAAATCATTGCGGGGAAATATGAACGAGAAAATCTCCCAGCCGATGCTATTGCAGGTTTGCCTGTTTCTTCTGGAGTAATCGAGGGACGAGCACGTGTTATCTTAAGTATGGAGGATGCCGACTTAGAAGATGGAGATATTTTAGTCACTTCCTTTACTGACCCTGGCTGGACACCATTGTTTGTATCTATTAAAGGTCTAGTTACCGAAGTTGGTGGGCTGATGACTCATGGGGCAGTTATCGCGCGTGAGTATGGCTTACCAGCAGTAGTTGGGGTGGAGAATGCTACCACATTGATAAAAGATGGACAACGAATAAGAGTGCATGGTACTGAAGGGTATATCGAAATATTGTAATGGCTAGCAAGATAACATTTAATTTAAGACATAAAGGAGATAGAGATATGACGGAATTTTGGGAATCAAGTTTTATAGAAAAACAAACGATGTGGGGATTTGAACCTACAGACTCCGCAATCGCAACAAAGGACTTTTTCCTTGAAAAGAATGTTAAGGACATACTGATTCCAGGTATTGGTTATGGCAGAAATGCAAAGGTTTTTATTGACAATGGAATAAATGTAACAGGTATAGAAATTTCAAAAACAGCGATTGATTTGGCGAAGGAAAACGGGCTTGATATTAGTATTTTACATGGTTCAGTAACGGATATGCCCTTTGATAACAAGCTCTATGATGGTATATTCAGTCATGCGCTTATTCACTTATTGGATAATAGCGAGAGAGAAAAGTTTATTCAAGATTGTTATGATCAGTTAAAGCCAAATGGATATTTGGTTTTTACAACGGTTTCACAAAAAGCCCCAATGTTTGGAAAGGGCAAACAATTGGATAAAGACTATTTCGAGATTATGGAAGGTGTAAAAATGTATTTTTATGATGATGATTCCATAAAACAAGATTTTGAAAAATATGGACTAGTAGAGATTTCAGAAATTGACGAGCCAAATAAGAACACGAAAAATGCACTTCCAATCCATTTTTTAATTATAAAGTGCAAGAAAACATCGTAAACATAATCATATATTTTTCAACACGATCTAAAACATAGCTTAAAGAAAAAAACACTCCTCTGATTACGAAAAAGTAGTCATTAGTTCAATCAAAAAGTGACAGTCTAGGACATTATTTAATGGTCCATGACTGTCACTTTTTTTAGTTTGGAATACAAATATCAGTTCAACATTCATGCACTTGTAAAGACAAATAATGAAAACCATGATCATTCGAGATCTTCTTTATATATACTTTATCAGCAGTAGTCCATACCAACTGGTTAAACCCTTCATACGATACATGGCAACTGTCTAAATTGCGGGAGAAATGGATAAAGGAGTTGGATACATGAAATCAATAACAAAACTTACGGGGCGAGTGATTTTCAAGGGAAACCCTGGTTATGAAGCGGCTCGTAAGAATTGGGATCCTCATACCGACAGATTTCCAAAAGTTTTTGTTTTTGCCCAAAGAACACTGGATGTTGCAAACGCTATAAGATGGGCTCGCAAAAATAATGTTCCTATTCGCCCGAGAAGTGGACGGCACGCCTTGGAGACCAACCTTTCTCAAGTTAACGGAGGCATTGTCATCGATGTTAGCGAGATGAAGAAAATCAAGTTGAATAAAAAGTGCAGAACTGTTGTGGTTGAGTCAGGCAATCGGGTAGGAAGAGTCGTAGACAAATTGGCAAGACAAGGTTTTATCGCACCGTTTGGTGATAGTCCTTCGGTTGGAATCGGTGGAATTACACTTGGCGGAGGGATTGGTCCGCTCCAAAGAACGACTGGCCTCATTAGCGACAATCTCATCGGACTAGAAATGGTTGACGCTAAGGGAAGAGTAATCCGGGCAAATAAAAAACGCAATTCCGATCTCCTATGGGCTTCCCGCGGTGGAGGAGGCGGTAACTTTGGCGTATACACAAAATACAAATTCAAAGTACTGCGTGCTCCAGCCAAAGCTACCGTCTTCAGCGTAACGTGGCCATGGGAGCAGTTCGAAAAAGTCGTAAAGAAATGGCAAGTCTGGGCTCCTAATGCCAGCACCAGATTGGGCAGCGAATTAAATGTTGGACCCAAAAAGGGTGGAAATGTTAGCATGATCGGTCTGTTTCTTGGATCTAAAACGGAAGCCCTGCGTCAATTAGAGCCTATTTTAAGCGTGGGGACGCCTACAAAAAAAACCATCCGATTGTTACCATATCTTGAAGCTACAAAGTTTTTGTTAGCTCCTGATCCAGTGCTGACACAAAAGTTCAGCAACCAGTTTTCCAGCGGCTTCGGCAGACGTCCTTTTCCAGATAAAGCCTATAAAGTTATGCGCGAGTTTCTAGAAAACGCTGAGGGAGGGACTCCGGCCGGCTTCTTCTTCCTTAACTGGGGTGGTGCCATAAGCCGTATCGCACCTAAAGCCACAGCATTCTACTGGCGTAAAGCCAAATTTTATGTCGAATGGAACAGCTCATGGGTTAAGCCATCTCATGCCGCTAAAAATATTGCCTTAGCACGGAACACAAGGCATAAGCTGCAGCCATATATCGTAGGTTCCTATATCAATGTACCAGACCAAGGTATCAAATGTTCTGGTCCTGTTTATTATGGTAAAAACTTTCCTAGGCTGCGTAGAGTAAAAGCTAAGTATGATCCAAATAATGTGTTCAACAATCCTCAAAGTATTCCACCGGCTTGAATGAGAATGAATTGAAATAAGGTACTTTCTCACAGTTAAGTTGTGGGGGATATCATGTCACATGCCATGGTAACTAATCGCGTGAACCCAAGGGGAACCTTGGGTTCATTTTTCATTTTACAACTAAAATCGATAGGGCTAGGCTTCCGTAACCACAGAGAAAGTAATTTGATTAAAATAGTACCTTGACAGTCATAGTAGTATGTCGTATTATACAGTAGCGGGGTGATTAAATGAGTGAGAACAAAATTACATCCGACCTGCTGCGCGGACATACCGATACGATGATATTGCGACTATTATCCGAAGATGATCGCTATGGATACGAAATTGTCAAATTGATCGCGGAGCGCTCGGGCGGTGAGTATGAACTAAAAGAAGCGACCATGTATTCCAGTGTCAGACGTCTTGAGACAGACGGTGATATCGAGTGGTATTGGGGCGATGAATCACAGGGCGGACGGCGCAAATATTTTAGAATTACCGAGAAGGGCAAGGAAACATATGCCCGCAACAATAGCAACTGGGAGTATGCAAAACGCGTGCTTGAAAACTTACTATAGGAGGTTTGATGTGATGAATCAGAAATTGACGAATTATTTGAACGACGTTTTTACGCCATACGATGGGGTGAAAAGCGTCACCGAATTAAAAGCCGACCTGCTCTCCGATTTACAGGAGAGGTACCGTGAACTTAAAGCCGAGGGCAAAGACGATGAAACAGCGTTTAATAAGACCATTGAGAGCATTGGCGACATCGAGGAAACGATACTGGAAGTCGCCAATCTCTCCCGCTCGCTGGAGAGGCAAGTACTGACAAACTTTAGCGCGAGCAATTTGCCAAAGAGTGACTTTGCAGGTGTTATTGCGCATAAAGGAAATTTCACATCGAGTGCATTACACGGCTCTGACTTTGCAGGTGCAGACTTGACCGGAAGCACCTTTAAGAGCAGCGACATCCGTGAAGCCAATTTTAACGGCGCAAATCTGACCGACTGTACCCTATCTGTCAATGATCTTTCCAATGCGAGCTTCAATAAATCGATCCTTGTACGCACCAACTTCAGCATTTCGGGGATGGAAGGAGCAAAATTCACAGGCGTAAAACTGACCGACGTCACGCTAAACAAGATCGACCTTAAAAAAACAATTTTTGAAGGTTGTATCTTTGACGGCGTGGACTTCAAATATTGTGACCTGAGTGGGCTGTGTCTTGACGGGCAAACCTTTATCGGCGTTAAGTTTGACAAGTCTGCTATAAATGAAGTTTCGTTTAAGGGTGCTACACTCAAGAATGTTTCTTTTCAAGCATTTTTTTCCTTGACTAATAAGTATTACCGCTCCATCAAAACCATCTGCTTTGACGAAGCAGTCATGGATAAGCTGACCTATGCTGCGCTTAAAGGTATGGGAGCCGAATTGTCTAAAGTTACAGTTCGATAAGGAGGGGAAACAGTATGAATAATAAGTCAATTCAAGTTATAGGTCTGCAAAAGTCTTACAAAGAGCTTGCCGTCCTTAAGGGAGTAGATTTCGAGGTGGAAAAGGGCAGTATTTTTGCACTGCTCGGTTCAAACGGGGCAGGTAAAACGACGGTTGTCAAAATCCTGACTACGCTGCTCAAACAAGACAGTGGAACCGCCGTCGTTGAGGGATTTGATGTAGCGTCCAAACCTGATCATGTGAGGCAGGCGATTAGTTTAACCGGACAATTTGCCGCTGTAGACGAACTAATGACCGGACGGGAAAATCTAATCATGATTGCCAAACTGCGATACCTGAGTAATCCGCGGCAAGTTGCGGATGACTTGCTTAAACGCTTTGGCCTGACAGACGCCGCCAACCGCAGGGTATCTACTTATTCGGGTGGGATGCGCCGCAGGCTCGACATCGCATTGAGCTTTGTAGGGAAACCGCAGGTTATTTTCCTCGACGAACCGACCACTGGCCTTGATCCCGAGGCACGCATCGAGGTTTGGAAGATCGTGAAGGAGCTTGCAGACAGCGGCACTACGGTATTCCTAACTACGCAGTATTTGGAAGAGGCGGAACAGCTCGCTGACCGAATTGCGATTCTGCACAAGTGTAAAATCATCGCCAGCGGCACGCTTTTGGAGCTAAAAAAGATGTTTCCATCAACGAAAGTGGAATATATTGAGAAGCAGCCGACATTGGAAGAGATATTCCTCTCCATTATTGGCAAGAAGGAGGGAGCATAAATGGAGACGGTAAAAAAACATTTTTTTAACGATTTGGGTGTTATGCTCGGACGTTCCATGCGCCATATTTCCCGTAGTATGGACACCATCGTCACGGTCTGTATCACTCCGATTGCGATGATGCTGCTGTTTGTCTATGTGTTTGGCGGTGCAATTCAAACCGGTACGGATAACTACGTTAATTATCTATTGCCCGGAATACTGCTCATTGCGATTGCTAGCGGGATATCCTACACGGCATTTCGTCTGTTTACCGATGTGCAGCGAGGTATTTTCGAGCGGTTTCATTCCATGCCAATTTCGCGTTCCACCTTACTATGGGGGCATGTGTTGACCTCACTAGTATCCAATGCTATCTCGGTTGTCGTTATCATTCTCGTAGCGTTGATTATGGGTTTTCGTTCTTCGGCCGGGATACTAGACTGGCTAGCAGTAGCTGGCATACTCATGCTGTTTACGCTGGCATTAACCTGGGTCGCTGCCATTGCAGGATTATTGGCAAAATCGGTGGATGGGGCAAGCGCTTTTTCCTACCCGATCATCTTCCTTCCGTTTATTAGCTCGGCATTTGTGCCGACTGAATCGATGCCTTCGGTCGTTCGTGCCTTTGCTGAAAATCAGCCGGTAACCTCAATCGTTGAAGCCATTCGCGCGTTGCTTTCAAACCAACCGGTGGGCAATGAATTATGGATTGCGCTTGCGTGGTGCGTAGGGATCTTGTTTGTAGCCTACTTCTTTGCGATGAGGGTTTATAAAAAGCGGTTTTAAATGAAGAAATGCGACCCAGTACTGTATCGGTACTGGGTTTATTCTTTTTTATGAAGATGTTCTTTTATCATTATGCTGGACCGAAAAAAGTTTTATCCGTCTTTGGATCAGTTATTCTCAACAGATGAACTAGTAAAGCAATTCGAGCATAAGAACAAGGAGCTAATCTAGTTCGCGGTGGAAAACGGTTTGACCCGAAGAAAGGCAAGATCAGGGAGTGCCCTTATCCTGCCTCATACGTCTTATTCGTTACTAGTGCACTAAACTTTCCAAATCCGGCTGCAATTTGTTCCGTAGGACATACAGCATGATGGCTCCAACAAGGAACGCGACGGCATCCGCTATGACAAGCGACCAGACCACCCCATGAAAGCCATTCAAGCGATTAGCTATAAATAACACAGGAATCAGAGTAATTCCTTGAATTATTGACATAATAAACGCGGCGGTTCCTTGCGCTGTTGCTTGGAAGATTCCCGTAAACAACGAGGTCATTCCTGTAATAAACAAGGATAAGAACGTCACATGCAGAATGTAGCTGCCCATTTCAATTAATTGCGGGTCATTCGTAAATAAACCAATTAAATGGTCGGAAATCAGATAGACGATAACTCCGAACACGACTGCTAACGCAACAACCACTTTAATTGTGAATGTAATGGTATGCTTCATGCGTAATTTATTCGCTGTAAAAGAGAAAGCAATCATCGGCACAACTCCCTCACATAATCCCATCAGAATAAACTCTGGAAATTGCAGCAATCGCGATGAAATTCCGAACCCCGCTATAGCTTGCTCCCCATATTCAACAAGAAAATGGTTAAAGATGAGTGACATTGCTCCCATGAAGATACTCATAACAAAAACGGGAACTCCGATTTTGAATACATTGCTTAGAATGTCCTTGGTAGCCTTAAACCATTTTATAGAAATGGTCAAAAATTGGCTTTTATATCTTATATGAAAGGCGTAGTATATACTCGCAACCAAATTAGAAATGACTGTAGCAGACGCAACGCCGATTACATCCCAATGGAAAACGAAGATGACTAGCGCATCTAGAATAATATTTACGACAACACTGATAATCATACCGATCATCGACGTGGTAGCTGACCCCTCCGAGCGCACAATATTCTCCAGCGTGAAGAACAATACGACGATTGGTGAGCCAATAAGCATTATCGTGACATAGTCCTTTGTAAATCCGAAGGAGTCAGGCGTTGCCCCCAGGCCATGAACGATTGGATCAATCAACGGGAGACTAACGGCCATCACGATAAGACCGAGAACTAAACTACTGTAAAAGGCAAATGAAGATACATGCTTAACATCATCATATTTTTTCTCACCCAGCAACCGAGAGATGAAGGCTCCGCTACCGATGCCAATCAAGTTGCCTAGTGCCATAATCGCTGCGAATAAAGGCAAGGTGAGTGCGAGTGCAGTCAACATTGCAGTATTGTGGAGTGTACCAAGGAAATAGGCATTCAAGATGGAGTATATAACACTCATTGACATGCCTAACATCATCGGTACAGCGAAGTGAGCTACAGCTTTTGAGACGGGTGCTTTTTCAAAATAATGGAGGTTTTCTGTATCCATGTGAATCACTACTTTCTTTATTTATTTTGACCATCAATCTAACAGTGTTAGTTTGTATCTTACAGTGTTAGATGATATCATGAACCTATGAACCTGTAAAGTATAAACTTACACTGTTAGATAAAAGGATGGATACCGATGAAAAAAAAGCAGCCTCAGATTTCGGAGGATAAAATTTTGGAAACCTCGTGGGAGCTTCTTGGAGAGGAAGGCATTGAGAAATTCAGCATGAGACGCTTGGCCGATCGTATGGGCATACAGGCTCCCTCTCTGTACTGGTATTTCAAGAGCAAGCAGAATCTCTACCAGCGCCTGGCCAACCATGTATCGAAGATCATTTTGGAGGAGTTTCACTCTGAGGGGGATTGGAGGGAGCAGCTTGCGGAATTTGCGGTAACCGTACGGAGTGTGCTCAGTCGATATCCCTGCTCCACGCAGCTCATGATGTTGACGCTGCCCCACGAACCAGACATGATCCGGTTCACTAACCGAATGCTGCTCTGCATGGAATCGACGCCACTTGAGCAAGAGCAAAAATTACAAGCCGTTCTTACGCTGGTGAACTATGTCTTCTACTTCGTTCTGGACAATTATCAGCATCAGCGCATATTATCCACTATGCTTGAGGAGCAGGGAGAGCTTCGTGATGGAGAGATAACAAGTCTTCTGGACGCCATGAGCGAGACAGATGCGGGAGTGTTTCGAGGGATGTACAAAAATGGGCTATTCAATCTGATAGGGACCGACGGAGCGTTTGAATTCGGCATGCAGCTGATTCTGAAGGGGATTGAGCAGGTGATAAAGGATCAGGATAGGTAGTACAGTATGTAAAACACCCTCATCTGGATATCGGATGGGCGGATTCATTGAGGTTTATATACAACTTTACGGTAGCCCGTTAAGCTAACAGGCAGGACAGTCGAACAATAGTGACTGATAAAAGGTTTTATTAGGTACGATTACATTTTGAGGATAGGTGATATAAAGGTGATCTACAAAGGGATATTCTTGGCTTTCGTAATCATCCAAAATATTTATTTTCTCATAACACAACCAGATAAATATAAACTATGGATATCAGTATTTAATATATCAGTAGGTACCCTAATGACTTTAATGGCTGTTTTTTATTATTTTGATGCTTATAAACCTAAAATTGGTCCAGTAGGAAATGGTCCCGATCCTGATTTAATTTTGACTAATTTTCTCGGCATGATAGTAACGGGAGGATGCTTTATAATTATCGGTTTGATCGGTGTTCACATTAAAAGAAAGCTGAAGCACAAGAAATAATAGAAGAAGCTATTCCTAGTTTGAATTACGGCCCGCCTTGACAAACGGAGAGTCCTCCACTTAGAATCAAATATTTGAAAGTGTATTTAGTCTGCTGCCAAGGAATGGGGATAGGAATCCAATTCCTCAAGAGAGCATGCTTCAGCAAAGTCCGCAGATTAATAGTGGGAAAGAAATGGTCGATTTATTTGTAGGCGGGACATTTCCAGCACTGACTGCTCTGAATAGGGAAAGTGTGAATCCATTGCAGATTTACATATAGATTGGATCATATCTTTGGTTCATCTGTATGTTAATCATTATTATCGCTAGCTACCGAAAGACATATTTTGAATGGGAGTCCGCTTGCTTTTGGTGAGGGGAATGTAAAAGGGAGGATTAAAAACGTGTTGAATTACAGAAAACCGAGGTTTTGGTTACTTTTTTTCTCAATTGTCCTTATGATAGCAGTTGGAATTGGATTGCTAGCAAATCCTGTAATAAAGGGGAAAGATTCATTAGGTCAAATTACTGACTCAAATAATATACCATCAAGTGAAGAAGCTTCTTTGGAACTACCAGAGAAATCAGCAGCGGAAATATTAAGTGACCTAGCCAATCTGCAATTTTCAATTAAAAGGGATCAAATTAGTGATGACGATCAAGAAACCGTTGTCACATTTGGAAAAGCTTTTGTGAATTTGTATACCGGTGCTATTGCAGAACAAAAAGCAGTCACATTTAAAAATTACATATCTAACGATAATCTTCTAAAATACACAAATAAAATGCTAGAGCTAGAACAAAGAAAAGAATTAAAGGGAGAGTTTAGTGTTATTTTCGGTCTGGAAAATAAATTTGCGGAAGCAGAATTCAAGCAACTTGATGAAAATCTCTACTACGTAAATTTACCTTTTTCGAACCAAGGATCTGGTATGAGCTTTAAGATGTTAGTTCAAACAGAAAATAAAATATTAAAAATCGTTGATTTGTACTTTGGAAACAAAGATGGTGTAGATACGATTGTAACTGGACATCCCGCTGTTAGAAAACTTCATGATTCAAAACTATGGGCTGACCAAGAATGGGTTGATGGTGTATTTGAAAAGCTTGAAAAAATAGAAATCTGAACGAAGCTCTTGAGCATGCATAAATAGGAGACAAGCTATTAAAAACCACGTATATCGTGGTTTTTTTGTTTTTTCGGTACATATACTTAGCAATGTGCTATGTCAAGAATTTGTACCGAATAACGAAAAAGGCAATCATGATTGACAATCATTTTACCGAGTGTTACCATAAGCATATTAATTGTACCGACTAGTCAGTATGACGCGAAAAGGAGAGACATTTTGCATTGAACAAAACGAAAATCATGTCAGCAGCGATAGACGTTTTCTCGGAGAATGGATACCACCGAGCTAGTATGGACGATATCGCACTTAGAGCAAAGGTTGCCAAAGGGACGTTGTATTATCATTTTCCAGGAAAAGCACAGCTGTTTAAGACGATCGTAATGGATGGATTGCAGGTCATTACCGATCGAATACGGAATGAGCTGCGAACTGATCTTTCGTTGGAAGAACAAATCAGGCGAATCATCCGGCACAATCTCGACTTGTTTCTGGATTCCAGCGGATTCGCACATATCGTGTTCAACGAATTATCGAACGGAATTGATCAGGAAGTACTAGAGGAATTGAATGAACTGAAGCTCGGCTATATTCGTTTTATTGCAGAGGTGCTGGAAGGAAGCCGGGAAGAGGGGGTAATGATCAATGTCAATTGCAGCTTGGCTGCTGCGGGAATTGTCGGATTGCTCAACAGTTCCTGCGATTATTTTCTAACCTATGGCAGTAGTATAAACCGCGACGATCTTGAACATTTTCTTTATCAGATTATTACGACCGGGTTGTTTTTGACCCCCGGCGGCAAGCCAGATGGTATGTTGAACTGATTTCATTCTAAGCGGAAAGCGGCGATGCGACGTATGAATTGGAAAACTGACAGCGAACTGATACCTTTGTCTTGGTTTAAAGAAATGCGAAACTCTTCCCCTGTCGTGTTCAATTCGGAGAAAAATACTTGGGACGTGTACAAGTACGAAGATGTAAAGAAGATATTTGCCGATCATGAGCATTATTCATCAAAAGGGACGGAAAGCGCCATGGAGCCGATCAACTCAAGCATTCTTAGGCAAGATCCACCTAAACACCGACAGCTGCGTATGCTCGTTTCGCAAGCTTTCACTCCTCGGGCTATCGAAGCGCTCGCACCGAAAATTGAATCGATTGCGCAGCAATTGTGCGATCAAGCAGAAGAGGCGGGGAAGATGGATGCCCTTCTCGATTATGCGAGCCCTCTGCCGATCATCGTCATCGTCGAAATGCTGGGCATTCCGTCCGTGGATCGCGACCGGTTCAAGGAATGGTCGGATTCGCTAGTTGGGAATGACGGCGAACGTTATTTTCAATGCCAGAAGGAAATGAGCGACTATTTCTCCGACATCATGAATCGAAGACGGCTTGACCCGCTGGATGATCTCATCAGCAATCTCGTTCATGAAAAGGTCGAAGGCAAGCAATTAAGTGACTTGGAGATCATCGGATTCTGCATTCTGCTGCTGGTGGCGGGGAATGAAACCACGACCAATCTTATAACGTCAGCCTTACTGTGCCTAGATAGTGACAGAGAGGCTAGGAAAAGTCTCATCGAGGAACCTTCCATGATTCCGCAAGCCATCGAAGAGGTGCTTCGCTATTGCTCTCCCGTTCAAACGATGATTCGAATCGTTAAAAAGACGACTGTTCTGCGCGGCCAAACGCTTTCGCCCGGACAAATGGTCAACCTCTGGATCGGGTCGGCCAATCATGACGGAGAGCAATTTGATACTCCGGAAAAATTCGATATCCATCGCAACCCGAATCCGCATCTGGCATTGGGACACGGCATTCACTTCTGCTTGGGCTCTCAGCTTGCCCGCTTGGAGAGCAAGATCGCCATTCAAACACTTCTTAGTAGGTTTCCTGACTACGCAAGAGATCGTTCGCACACGCTAGAGCGGTTGGACAGCTGGATGATGTTCGGGGTCAATCGTTTGCCGCTGGTTCTGACGAAATAACGTTACTTTAATAGGTGCATTATTGTATATTCAACGCCAATAAAAGTCGTAAAAGCTTATGTAATCATTGGTTCTACAATCGAACAATACTATAGCGTAAGAATCAACAAGACGAGGCTGCCGATATTAAACGGCAGCCTCTTTGAGCAATATTTATTTACTTATATGTTTAATACTCCGTATGAAGAATGGGAAGATTGGTAATCGCATCAAAAGCTCACCTAATTACTACAATAATTAAATATTCTATTGTGTGTTAAAATAAATTTGAATTAAATAAAGTTTAGATGGAAAATGGAGGAGCTTTTTATGACAATAGAATCACAAAACGATATTGATGGTCTGAAAGAAATTGGCAAAATCGTTGCTTTGACGATTAATGAAATGAAACGTCACACGCGAGTTGGAATTACGACAAAGGAACTGGATGATATTGGGGGGCGGATTTTGAAAAGTCATGGGGCTGTGTCGGCGCCTCAGATAACTTACAATTTCCCTGGCAACACATGTATTAGTGTTAACCACGAAGTTGCACACGGAATACCGGGAAATCGAATCATCCAACCGGGCGATTTAATAAACATCGATGTTTCTGCAGAACTTTGCGGCTATTTTGCGGATGCTGGACATTCTTTTCCGATAGCTCCATATGAGCCATCACTAATGCGTCTGTGTCAATACACACACCATACAATGATGAAAGTAATCTCTTCACTTAAGCATGGAGTGAAATTGAACGAAATCGGAAGGATTATTGAAATCGAGGCTAAAAAAGGCGGCTATAATATAATTAAGGATCTGTGCAGCCATGGTATTGGCAAATCTCTGCACGAGGCCCCAGTAGAGATTCTACCCGTTTATAACAAGCACGATAAACGGGTATTGAAAGAGGGCATGGTAATTACAATCGAGCCCTTTTTATCTACAGGTGCTGGGTATGTCGTTGAGCAGCCGGATGGATGGACTTTATGTACCCCCGACAATAGCTTTGCAGCACAACATGAACATACCATAATCATAACAAAGGATCAGCCAATAATCGTGACTGCAGCATAGAACATTAGTATGAGTCCGTTATTTTGCGTTGGTTACGATAACGGATGAAGTCAGATTAAAAAAAAACGACAGTCTAAGTTTTAATTTTCAATCCACACGGTTATTATTTCTTAGATTCTAGGGACAGGATTGAGACTGTCGGAGGTAACGTAAGTAATCAATGTAGCTACTGTAATTTCATATTGTGTTATATACCATTTATGGACATCCGTTTTAGAAGAGCGGATATGTCCATTTTTATTGTAAAAATAAAAAGAGACAGAGATGGTAGGTCTTTGTTTTTTCATGTATTTCGTCCGGTGAAAGAGCACAGTAACATATAATACTATCGGTCCGATAATATTGCCCAGGCTGGTAAAGGCAGAGTTAAGTCCTGCCACATATCCCTGCTGTTCATTCGCAACCATGGACATTTGCGTGCTAATAGCGGGGCGTAAAATATCAATGGACAAAAATATAACAAAAGTAACTGCAAAAATCAGCCAATATTGATGAACGTACAACGTCAGCAGGACGAACACCCCTGAAGCGAGCAGACAAAGTGTAATGACCCGCTTTTCGCCGAAACGGTTGATGAGCCAGCCGAAAATGGATAACTGAATGACTGCGCCTCCAATGGACGCAAAGGTGAAAATGAAAGCAATATCCTTCGGTGTGAAGCCGAGCTTATGGTCGACGAAGAGGCCGAATACTGCTTCATAATTGGCAAGCCCAAAGGACATGACGAAAACAAGGAGTAAATTTATAAAATAGGGTTCGCGGTAAGCGAAACGCAACTGTTGGAGCAGACTCTTTTGGGGCTCCCGATTAGACATTGCCTTTTCGCTAATCTCATCTTTTTTTACAGTAGATGGCATCGATTCCCGCAGAACAACTGGTGTAAGAACTGCAGCGACCAGGCCGGCAATCCCTGCAGCATAGAACGGTACGCGAATGCCGAACTCCGCAAGATAGCCTCCAATACCAGGACCAATAATGTAGCCAGTCAAAAAGGAAGCATTGATAAAACCCATCCCTTTGGCACGTTCTTCCTCGGTAGTAACATCTGCCGCGTAGGCAATAACTGCAGGCATGATGAACGCTCCGCTAATGCCGCCCATCATCCGGGATACAAAGAGCAGCAGAGCAGAATCAGCCAAACCGAATATAACTTCGGCGCAAGCGAAGACCATCATTCCGGCAACAATGATGCGCTTGCGTCCGAAGGAATCGGATAACCGTCCCGCCAGTGGTGAGAAAACCAGCTGTGTAAATGCGAAGGAGGCGGTAAGCAAGCCGGCAGTGCTGCCGTTGATATCAAGCATTGTGATGTATTTGGGTATAACTGGAATGACCAGTCCGATACCAGCAAAGACCAAAAATAAATTAAACATCAGAAGCAGCATGGCTCCCCGATTTTTGAGCAATAAAGCCATCTAAATTCTCCTCTAACTCGCTTACTGAGTATTTACTTCAAATACATTTCTTTCTCAGATGCCAGCCTAACCTATTGCAAAGACCACCCATCATAAACCTATCCATTTTCACTCCTCACTTTGTAAATATATATGTATATAAAGTATACAAACAAATGTATTATACAATTATTTCAGTGTCAACAAATACTTTGTAAAATAATTTGTTTACTATGTGGAGAAAATTCATTAGCAAATCAATTTTATGTTTGGACAAGCTGGAAATTATGAAGTAATATTCAATAATTATCTTCCGTTTTATTTGTACAAGTATTTAGTAGTCGTAATAGAAGAAAATATCTTTGAAACTCTTAACAAAATTGTAATGGAAACGATTAATCTTATAGGAGGGATCATGTTGCAGCAGCTCTTTAACGATATGATTAAGCTTGACGTTAAGCCGTTCCTTTCCAAGCGTGGCTTCATGAGGAAGAGTTTGAATTTCAATAAGACGACAGAAAACCTTATCTACATGTTCAATTTCCAAAAGTCTTCTGGCAATTCAGCGGACAATGTAATGTTTTATGTGAACTGCGGTATTTATGCACCGGATTTGGCACTGATACAATCGAGGGAAATTCTGACTGCTCCCCAAGAAGCGG
The DNA here is from genome assembly GCF_052115145.1 of Paenibacillus sp. 2TAB26. Classification (NCBI taxonomy): domain Bacteria; kingdom Bacillati; phylum Bacillota; class Bacilli; order Caryophanales; family Paenibacillaceae; genus Paenibacillus; species Paenibacillus sp. 2TAB26. The sequence continues at coordinate 48,715 of NZ_JBFRGC010000023.1, read as the reverse complement.
AGTGTCACTTCAGAGCAAGAATTGGAGAAATTGTTGAGTCTGTTCCAGATCGTTTTTCAATCACTCCTGATACGAATATGGATGATTTAAGAAAAACGCTGTTAAGTGGAGTAGAAGAGGTTATTCATTTCTATGATACGATGACCAGTGCCAGATCCCTTGTTGAATATTACACTTCAGGACCATTTCTACATCTGGGTGAAGAGAGCTTTCATTTACTGTTACAATCCAATGATATAGCAGCGGCTAAACATTATTTGAAGGCATTGCAGGAAAAGTACGGAACAGAAAAGCGATGGACTATATTCGAAAATAAATATAAGGCCATCTTCAATAAATACGATGTGGAATTTGATAAGCTATAAGTCGCCATAGTGAATGTTAACCTATTATTTAAGCTAATTACTGACGAGTCTGAAATCCAATAAAGCTCACTTTAAGCACACCTCTGATCTGATAAGAACAGATGAATAGTGCAAATAGAAGTTTTGCCGCCTATAAGGCGGTTTTTTTTTATTTTTAAAGGATAAATAATCGATTGGTGCCTTCACCTTCGTTGTAAAGCACAGTAGAGAATTACTTTATGGAGCAGATCTTAGAAGAAATCTTTTACTTAGAACTAGCGAAGGCTCACTTACTTAATATCTTATAAGAAATTCTTGAAATGACAGAAATTTATCTGAGAGGGGGGTGCTATTATACAAATATAAATAAAGACGAGGTGATGACATGCAATCGAAATTGGCAGCGGAAGCTATTCCCCTCTCCAAAAAGCGGAATTCGTGGTTAAGGACCATACAAAAGTATAAAGTGATGTACCTTCTATTAATTCCGGCATTGGTTTATTTTGCCGTATTCAAATATATCCCATTGGCCGGAATCATTATTGCTTTTAAAAACTACAATCTAGCTTTGGGGTTATGGGATAGCCCGTGGGTCGGATTCAAAAATTTCACAGATTTTATTAACGGCGTTTATTTCTGGGACATCATGAGAAACACGATAATTATATCGCTGTATAAGCTATTGTTCGGTTTCTCCGCTCCCATCGCACTTGCCTTGCTTCTTAATGAAGTTCATACCCAATGGTTTAAGAAAATCGTACAAACCATTACTTATTTACCCCATTTTCTGTCTTGGGTCATTGTTTATGGATTGATGGTTGCATTATTGGCTCCGGGTGATGGCCTCTTTAATATGATTTTGAAGGAAAACGGTTTTGATCCCATCTCCTTCCTAACGGAGCCTGCTTGGGGAAGACTGCTGGTCATCTCGTCTGAAATATGGAAGGACATCGGTTGGGGAGCGATACTATACCTTGCCGCATTATCAGGGATTGACCCAAGCTTATATGAAGCAGCTCGAATGGATGGCGCTTCCAAATCAAGACAGCTCTGGCATGTAACCTTGCCCGGCATTCGAGGAGTCATTATTCTGATGCTCATTCTTAAATTGAGCCATATTCTGGACGCTGGTTTTGACCAAATCTTCATGTTTGCCAATACTTTTAACCAGGAGAAAATCGATATTATCGACACATGGGTATACCGCGAGGGGCTGGAGCGTCTTAAGATTGGCCTCGCAACTGCTGTAGGATTGTTTAAAGCTGTCATCGGATTTATTTTAGTATTGGCTGCAAACAAGCTTGCCAAAAAATTCGATGGGCAAATTTGGTGAGGTGGTATGAGATATGATTAAGCTGACGATCGGGGAAAAGGTATGGCAATCAGCCGTTTATTTTATTCTTATTATGTTATCGCTGCTTTGCTTGCTTCCCTTTTTATATGTGGTCGCTGTTTCGGTAACACCGGAATCGGAAGTTTTAAGAAGAGGGATTGTGATAATACCAGAATCCTTTACCTTTGCAGCCTATAAGGAAGTATTCATTTCTAATGGTATAGGGCAGGCGTATAAAATTACGCTGTTCCGAACAATTGTAGGCACGGCGTTAAATGTGTTTTTTACGGTAATTGCGGCGTACCCGTTATCCAAAAAATATTTGCCGGGACGCAGTCCGTTTTTATTATTCATTGTGTTTACCATGATGTTTAGCGGGGGATTAATTCCGACTTATTTGTTAATCCGCTCTTTGGGGATGTTAAATAGTCCATGGGTTTTAATTGTTCCGCATCTCATTAGTGCATTTAATCTGGTGATCATTAAAGGCTTTTTCGAGCAATTGCCTGCTGAAATTGAGGAATCGGCGAGAGTTGACGGCGCAAGTGAACTTCAGTCGCTATGGAAAATCATTTTACCGCTTTCCATGCCTGTCCTCGCCACGATTTCCCTATTTTACGCAGTAGGGCATTGGAACAGTTATTTCGATGCGATTGTGTATATCAATGATGCGAATTTAATGCCACTTCAAGTTGTCTTGCGCAACATTCTGCTTAACATTGCAAATCAAAGTGCTGAGTCGATGGCCAATACCGGAACGGTTAGCCAGTTCGCTGTTCAAATGGCTGCTGTTGTCGTGACTACGGTCCCCATTTTGATCGTGTATCCATTTATGCAAAAGCATTTTACCAAGGGTATGCTCATGGGATCGATTAAAGGTTAAAAAGCAAATCTTATCTAGGTTGTTACGGGAAACCGTGATAATATACAAGCAAAGGAGAGGTCAATATGCAAAGAACAAAGATATCATTTGCCATTCTGGCTGCTATTGTAGGGCTCGGAACGCTATTGTCGGGATGTGGGGATCAAGAAGAGGAGGTTAAGCCTACAGCTTCGAGCAGTTCACCATCCACGGATAACCCGTTTGCGAAAAAAATGAAAATTACGATGTTTAACCAAGGCACGTTCAATGCTGCCGCTCCGATTCCTCCACGCGATGAAGACATTCAACGGCAAATGCTGGAGAAGGCAATGAACATCGACTTGGATATGACGATTCCTCAAGCTGGGCAATCAACAACCAAACTAAATACGCTTATTGCAGGCGGGGATATCCCGGATTTGCTTTTCTTGAAGAGTCGGTCCGATCTCGCGCAATATTATGATCAAGGCGTTCTTGCGGATTTGACACCGTATCTGGATCAATTCCCTGAACTTCAGAAACGCTTTAGCAGCGACTCCTGGGAGGCGATGTCCTATCAAGGGAAAACCATTGGAGTTCCAGGTTATGATAATGTAAACGGTATCAGCCGAAGCTTCTTCATCCGTAACGATTGGTTGAAAAAGCTGAATATGGAAGTGCCAACGACACCTGACGAGCTGTTTGAAGTCATGAAAGCCTTTACAGAGAAAGACCCGGACGGAAACGGCAAAAACGATACGTACGGATTCATCGGCGGCATGAATAAAGAGGGCAGTTTGCAAACCTACGGCTTCGATAGCTTGATGTGGATGTTTGGCGTCAATCCTCCATCAGCTATTGAAGTGAAAGATAATGAACCGGTATTTCTATTTATCGATCCCAAAATGAAAGAAGCGCTTGCTTACATTAATAAAATGATGGCAGCCAATGTGGTAGACCCCGATTGGGTGACGATGACCTCGCCTGATTTGTTGGACCAAAAGCTATTTAAAGGGAAAGTCGGCTTCATGATCAGGGATGCGCGCAGGCTGGAGCCGGATTATCAGCAGAAAATGAAAGAAATCAGCGGAGAGGTGCCGGAATGGATCGTTATTCCTCCAATGATAGGTCCTTACGGCGATCAAATCGTAGAGAGAAAATCGTTCCAAGGCAATTCATGGGCCATCTCCAAGAAAGCGGATAAGGACAAAATCATTCGGATCTTGTCCATGCTGAATTATCTCTTTACGGACGAAGAAGCCTATCCGAATTTTGCATACGGAATCAAAGGAATTCATTGGGATGTAGTGGACGGCAAGATCAAAAATAAAACGTCCGAATTATCGAAGGAAATGAAAGAAAAGTACCTATGGGTCGATCATTACAGAATGCCGCGCCGTGGTGACGATGCCGAGTACTTCAGCTTCCAGAATCCTAAGACGGCAGAAGCTTTCGTGAACAACCAGCAATATGTGGGGCCAACGTTGCCTGGAAACTTATTGACCGCAGACCCTAGCGATACCTTGGCAACTGACCGCTCGCGTTTTATTAATGAAAGCTTAGTCAAATTTATGACGGGCAAAGACCCTCTATCCAATTGGGACAATTTCCTCCAAACGTTGGATACCAAGTTTGACATGAAAAAATATAAGGAAACAGCAATCAAGCAATTTAAAGAAGCAGGCTTAATCAAGTAAATGAACGAAGAGAGTGGCTATTCGTAGCCCCTCTCTTTATTGTCATTTTAATACAGACTCAAAAAGGAAGATGCGCAATGCGAAGAAGAATCAGCTTGCCTTTAAAATTATTTTTTATCGTGTTTGCGTTTGTATTAGGCTGCATCATCTTGATAAGCCAATTGTCCTATCGCTATGTTCAAAAGGAAATAAGAACCAATGACATCTTCTACACCAACCAAATACTTGACAAGGTCGATCAGTATTTCACCGTTAATTTTTCCTCCTTCCAGACGATCCTGTTCTCGGTCGAAACATCGGTGAAAGCCAACATAGACAATACGGAAGTAATCAAAAAGCAATTAAGAGAGCTATATGAACTCAACAGCAATTACGTCAGTAATATTTATTTGATCAAAAGCGATTTATCCATTGTAGGCGGAAGCACGCCTACCCGTATTTTCGATGAACCGTTAGCGGAAAGAGAGCCTTTATTTCATGCGGCCGACAAGAACAGAAGGACGACCTTCGTCAGTGATCCTTACAAATCCAAGTATTCCGGCTGGACAGTTACGATGGTTCGATATCTGAATGGCGCTCCGTTTCCGATGGCCATTGCCGTAGATTTGGATCTAAATGCTATTGAAGAAACCTTGTTCAAGATTAATAAGCAGGAACAAATGAATTTGGCTCTGATCACCGCATCGGGTAAGATCATTGCCGGATTTTCGGAAAATAGAGGACCGCTGAATGTTCAAGATCATACGTTTTCAATCGGGGAAACGTCAGCAGAACAAATTCTGGATACGGCAGAAACAAGCCTTCAACTGCATACCAAGGACGGCATGCCGGTCTCCCTACTGAAAAAACCGACGGAGAAATTCAATTGGACCATTATTTCGATCAATGATGAATCACGCTTGAAAGCCGCTTTGTCCAGATTGGAAACCTATTATATCGAGCTTCTAGCCGCAGGTCTTCTCTTAAGTTTGTTCGTTTCTTTTTTTATTGCCAAGTATATAAGGACTCCGCTCTATGCGCTCAAATCAAAAATGAAACGGGTGGAACAAGGCATCCTTACAACGACAATAACGATTAAACGAAACGATGAGTTCGGAGATCTCTCCCGCGCCTTCGACCGTATGCTGCAGCAAATTGTGGAATTGATACGACGAGCGGAGCTTCATAATGAGCTTGAGCGAAAGCTGGAGATTCAAGTGCTGCAGTCTCAAATCAACCCTCATTTTCTGTATAACACGCTTGGTTCGATCAGCAATGTTATTCGTCTCGGACAAATAGAGAAAGTAGATGTGGTAATCGGATCGCTCATTTCATTATTGGAATATGGGATAGATGACGCTTCAGAGAAGGTTTCCCTACATCAGGAATTACGAAATGTAGCGGACTATATCGAGATCCAGAACATCCGGTATAACAGAAACTTCCAATTGATTGAAAATATCGAAGCAGGGTTAATAGATTTCCCAGTTTTTCGAATGCTGCTGCAGCCCCTTGTGGAGAATAGTATCTTCCATGGCTATAACGGAGGAGGGATCGAAGGACCGATAACGATTCATGCGTACAGAGAGGGAAGCATCGTCATCATAGAAGTCGTTGATCAAGGCGAGGGAATTCCAGCTGATAAAATAAAGCATATTTTAGTTTCAGAACCGAGTGATGTGGAAGTAAAAAGGAAAAGAATCGGGTTAAATAATATTCATGGCCGAATTAGACTTCACTACGGAGAACAATACGGGCTCCAAATCGTTAGCATACCTAAGGAAATAACCCGTGTACGCGCCATATTCCCAGCAGACTTGCTAAAAGGAGAAACATAATGGTGAGAAACTATACCTGCTTCATTGTTGACGATGAAGACCTAATCATTCAAAGATTGGAATTGTTTTTTAACGAGCTCTCTCATAGGGATAAGCGATTTGTTCTAGTGGGAAAAGCGAACAATGGGTTGAATGGGATCGAGGAAATTTTAAAGCTTAAGCCGGATATCGTAATATCCGATATCGTTATGCCAAGAATGGATGGAATCTCCATGATTGAGCAGCTAAAGCCGGAGCTCCCCCATACCCAATACATCCTTTTGACCGCCTATTCATCCTTTGAATACGCCCAGCGAGCTATTCATGCCAATGTATTGGAGTATATTGTTAAAGTTCCGCTGAGGGAAGCGGATTTAGATCGGGCCTTATCTAAGGCGGCTGGGATTTTAAATGAGGTGAAGAAAAAAGAAGCGGAATTTCAATCGTTAAACGTTTCCGTGCTTGAAAATAAATATAGAGTCCGAAAGCAATTTTTTAACGAGCTTATCCGAGGCGAAATTCCTTCCCATCGGGCATCGGATTTTGCCAATCGCATGCAGTTCCATTTCTTTCAAGCCAACTATTGCTGCTTCATTGTTGAAATGAATACGTATGAAAGTTTCCGGAACGAATACTCAGCCGCTGATCAAAACATATTGAAATATGCGATGACGAATGTAATCGAGGAAACGGTGATGAATGGTGGAAGCGGCGTAGCTGCGGATCTGTCCGATAATCGTTTTATTGGTTTTCTTTCTTGGGAAAATAACCGCAGTGATATGGAAACGGAATATGCTTGCCAATCATTGGGAGGGCAGATCGTCTCTCATTTGCAGCAATATTTGAATCAAAGGGTATCCGTCGCTTTTGGAGGTCCGCATCGAGGCTGGGAATCGATCAAACAAGCGTACACGGAAGCTAAAAATGTGAGTGAGGATTTCTATTATCATACAGAGAAAATAGTAAAAACACCCATGCATCGGTTCCAATACCATAATGACAAAAAAGCAGACTTTCAGCAGAAACTAGCTGATTTTCTTATGTGGGTGAAAAGGAAGATTTCCAAGGAAGAGCTGGAGAAAGAACTTGCTGATTTGAACCAATTTGTTTCGGACCATAAAATCCATAAGTCTATCATGGCACCCATGCTTCGAGACTTGTATAGAGACATTACTATAAAGTTTAAATCAGGGAACAAGCTGGCCACAGAAGTAGCAGAATTCCCCATGGAATTTATGGCATTTCAAGAGCAGCTTGCCTATATTGGCGACTTCACATTCGAATATGTCCATGCTGGCCAGCTATTACATCGTGCAGAAATCATGAGTGCTATGTTGTTTATAGAAAAAAATCTGAAACAGCGATTAACGCTGGAGGCTATTGCCGAGGATGTGAATTTAGCTCCGTCGTATTTTAGCAGCTTATTCAAAAAAACAATGAACGAAGGCGTGATTAGCTACATCAACCGTAAAAAAATTCAATTAGCTCTCGAGCTGTTAAATGTTCAGGATTATTCTTTATTGGAATTGTGCGAGGAAGTAGGAATCGTCAATGAAGGTTACTTTTGCAAACTATTTAAAGAATATACGGGTGAGACTCCTAAGCAATACCGGATAAAAATGACACGGTACGAATCCAAATAAGGTTGCAAAAAATGTATGATTTTTTCGCGAAATCATGTAAAAAAAAGGGGACCAAAACAATTACCATGATAGAAGGATCTAATCATGGAGGTTATCAAAATGGAGCTTATAAAAGCAGATGTAACCGTCGTAGGCGGAGGTATTGCTGGAATTTGTGCTGCTATTGCTGCCGCACGCCAAGGGCTGCAGGTTTCACTAATTAATGATCGGCCGGTTCTTGGAGGAAATGCGAGCAGCGAGGTCAGGGTTCATATCAACGGGTCGGCATATCTCGGAAACAGTCCATCCTATTATGCTCGTGAGGGCGGGTTGGTAGAAGAACTCAAGCTGAAGATCTTTCATTATAATCCGTTATACAACAAGAAGCTTATGCTTTCGCTTTCGGATACGGTCTTGCTCGACATGGTTTATGCTGAGCCTAATATTTCTCTATTCCTGAATACATGCGTGCATGAAACGGGGATGGAGAACGGCAGAATTCAATGGGTGGAAGGCCTTCAACTCGCTTCTGAAAGAAAATTTCGTTTTGAAAGCCGAACCTACATCGATTGCTCCGGCGATGGAATTGTTGGTTATCAAGCAGGTGCTCACTTCCGTTGGGGAAGAGAGGCGAAGCATGAATACAAGGAGGATTTGGCTCCTGAAGTGGCGGATCATTACACCATGGGCGATACGATTCTGTTTCAAGCTCGTAACGTAGACTATTCCGTTCCATACAAAAGACCTGGCTTTGCGTATGATATTACGAAGTTGCCATTTTTTGATAGTATTAGAAAAGGCTTAAACCATCGCTCTTTTCCAAGGAAAATCAACGGTCTTGGCGGATTGTGGTGGCTCGAATACGGCGGGCACATGGATATTATTAAGAATAATGAAGACATCGCATTGGAACTGCGTAAATTGGTATACGGGATTTGGGATTATATCAAAAATAGCGGCGAGTTTGATGATGTGGACAATCTCATCCTGGATTATGTATGCCCGATTCCGGGAAAGCGGGAGTCGAGACGGTTCATAGGGGAGCACATGCTGTCTCAGAACGATCTTACAGCAAAGCCTCATTTCGAGGATGCAGTATCTGTCGGAGGCTGGTATATGGATCTGCATGCGAATAAAGGCATCTACGATGAGGGGCCGGCTACAGCGTGGAATTTCGTGCCGGGATTGTATAATATCCCTTTCCGCAGCTTATTTTCACACAATATTCCTAATCTCATGTTCGCTGGCCGCAATATAAGCGCTACCCATGTCGCTTTCGGGTCTACAAGGGTTATGGCAACCTGCGGTTGTATGGGGCAGGCGGTAGGAACGGCTGCTGCATTATGCTTAAAATACGAGGCAGACCCCGCGGAAATAGTCACAGCCCATATGGGTGAGCTTCAAGCGCAGCTGCTTCGAGACGGGCAAACGATTGTAGGGCTTCAAGAGGAGTTGGATCCTTATTTCGCTGACGGATTAACGATTCATGCCTCGTCTCAGCGAAGCTATGATAATCTTCATTCAACCGAAGAGATTTCCTTGGAGAACGCGTTATGTTTGGTCTTGCCGATTCAGACATCCACGGCTGAAAGCGTACGAATCAAAATTAAAAATAGATCTGAACATTCAGAAACTTTGCAAGTGAAGCTGTTTGGCGGGGAGCGGAAGGAAAACTATATTCCTGCCAGCGAGCTGAAAGATTACCGATTAGTTATAGCAGCAGGTCACGATGACTGGATTACGCTGGACCTCAGCTGCAAGAAGCCGGCTGACGACAAAATCTACATCGTACTGGAAGGTGCGGCGAGCCTTGCTGTATATGGAAATGAAGAGAAGTTGACAGGAGCGGTCAGCTTCCATTATAGGCCAGACGTTCCGTCTAAGCTGAAGAAGCTTAATAAGAACATTTGCTTCAAAGACCTGGTGCCATCCCAAAATATGTATAGCCCAGAGAATGTCGTCAATGGCTTTTCCAGACCTTATGGTCTGCCGAACGGTTGGATATCTGAACGTACGGAAGGACAGGAATGGTTGGAATTCTGCTTTGCAAGCCCCAAAAATGTGGAGGAAATCCATTTGGTGTTCAATTCACGGCTGGATTTGGAGCATTTCGACGATCCGATCGAGCTCCTTATCCAAGATTATGATGTGACCTTGACCTTAGAAGACGGAACCGAGAGTAAAATCATTATCCGCGGTAATTATCTGACACTGAATAAACATAAGGTGGATGCGAAACGCGTAACCCGAATCCGGATTCATTTCTGTGCAACCTACGGTTCTCCTTACTATGAAGTGTTTGCTGTAAAATGCTTTGCTCCGAAATTAATAAGTGAGGGCAGGTGAAGTCGGGATGAAGGAACTATTCCCTCGAAGAGGGCTGCCTAATGTCATTTCGAAGTTGGAACATGGGGAAACTGTGACAATTGTCTATTTTGGCGGCAGCAATACGCGTTCTCAAGGATATAGGGTCATGACGGGAGATTGGCTTCAAAGTAAATATCCCAATTCGGAAATCCGCTCTGTGAACGCAGGCATTGATGGGACAGGATCAGACCTCGGCTGCGCCCGCTTGGAGACGGATGTACTGCGTCATCAGCCTGATCTCGTGTTTGTCGAATTTGTTGGTAACGATGGCGGAGTCCCTGAATCCAAGGCGCGGATCGAAGGAATTGTCCGACAGATCCGAAAACGAAGCCCATTTACCGACATTTTGTTCGTTTATACGCTGAAGGAGCGAGATCTGCCCTTATTTCAAGCTGGCGAATACCAGAAGGGGGCTATTATGCAGGAGGAAGTGGCTGATTATTATGGTATTCCTTCCATTCATCTGGGCGTAGCGGTCAGTCAATTGGTTTCCGATGGAAAGCTCATTTTCACCTCAAGGGCAGAACAGTCCAATCCAGGAGCCGTTATTTTTACGCATGATTCGGTCCATCCGACAATTCCCGAAGGGCATCAGATTTATACAGATACGATTACCCGGTCATTTGAGAAAATAAGCGAGCTTCGCGATCATCAGGGAAGATTGGAACATCACTTGCCTCGGAATTCGTTGGTCCCAGCTAATCCATGGGAGTATGCATCCATGCTGCCGCTGGATAATCTTACTCTTTTTTCGGAAGGATGGTCTTACATGACCCCCGATGATTTTGCGTTAGTGCGCGAGTACAATTGGTTGTTCCCTGGCCTATGGCGAGCTGTCGATCCTGGAGAGGCTATCACAGTGCAATTCGAGGGGACCCATATCGGGTTATTCGATATCGGGGGGCCTGATTCTGGCCGATTGAAGGTATCAGTTGATGGAGGTGAACCCTTCCTTATCGATCGATTCACACCCTATAACGATCATAATCGAAATCAATATGTTTTCTTGCCGGAGCTACCGAATGGGAAACATACGGTTCGCTTCGAAGTCGATCACGAGAAGACAGACAAAGCGGCCGTGTTTGAGGCAAGCGGCAATGCAAAAAGTATGGAACATGTTCGGCAGCATCCAGCTTGGTATGATCAAACGGTCATTCAGCTTGGGAAGCTGCTAGTGGTGCAGCCGCCATTATAATAGATTTGTCCACTTGGAAAACCTACATCCTATCTGACTGCAATTGAGCGGTCAATTAGGATGTAGGTTTCTTTTTTTTAGATATAAGAATTTTTGATAAAATATTTTATATGTTTCACGCGATAAAGTATTCTTCTATTTCTATGAGAAACGGATACCCTCCTCTTACATAGGACGGCGAAGCCGTTTCTTATCGCTTAAAATCTTATAAGAAATTGTTAAAATGAAAGAAATTTCATGGTGATGTGACATGCTATGATAAAAACGAAGGAGCTGGATTAGCTGATGGATAAGGCTAATTGCTTTTTTACGATCATTCAAGCAAAGGGGGCATTATTATTTTGGAAGCGTTATCATTTAAAGGAGAGGCTGTGAGTGGTTTGGTCAAAAGGAAGCTGTTTTTCTTCATCGTTTTCATGTTGACGATAGTAGTTCCTTTCAGCCTGGTCGGAATAACGACCGCTTATGCGGAGACCTTACCCTATCAGACGATTATCATCGATGACGGAAGCATCACAATTAATGATGTTGTGACACTTGATGCGGGTAACGAGAACAATGGATATTCGGCTCCAAATTGGACCACTAGCACAGGGGTGAAGGGGTATGATAATTCCAGCTCCAAATATACGAGTACAGCAGGCGGATCGATAACATGGAATCCGCGCTTGGAAGCAGGAACGGCGAAAATATCTTTATACAAGCTTAACTGGGAGGATAAGGCTGATAGCAATGTAAAAATCGAAATCGTTCATAATGGAACGACGGATGTACTCTTTCTGGATCTGAGACCCTCATCTGGCCCTCCTGTGGGATGGGTTGATTTGGGAGAATACTATTTTTCTGGGGTTGGTGAAGAATTCGTTAAAATGACACGGTCTACCAGCACCACGAGCACGATACTTACGCGAGCAGATGCGGTCAAGTTCGAAGGGAATATTCAGCAGAAAGAGCCGCATAAGACGATCATTATTGATGATGGAAGCCTCACGATTGATAATATCGTCACCGTAGATGCAGGTAACGCGAGTAACGGGTTCTCCGCTCCTTATTGGACCACAAGTGCGGGAGTCAAGGGATACAATAATTCCAGTTCTAAATATACGGACGCGGTAGGTAGAAGCATTACTTGGAATCCACGCTTGGAGGCAGGGACGGCGAGAATATCGTTCTATAAGCTTGACTGGGCGGATAAAGCAGATAGTAATGTAAAGATTGAGATTGTTCACAACGGGATTACGGATGTTTTGTTTATGGATCTTAGACCTACGTCAGGTCCATCGGTCGGATGGGTGGATTTGGGGGAGTATTATTTTAGTGGTGATGATACCGAATTTGTCAGGCTGACTCGAATGCAACCTACGACGGGCACGATTATTACTCGAGCCGATGCAGTCAAATTTGAAGGGAATATCCGTCAGCAAGCTCCGCCGTTGCCCGCGCTGCGGAGTCGCACATTAGCGAATCTCAGTTACACAGAAAAAGGCAGCATCGAAAATGCAAATTATAAGGCGACCTTCTATGAGGCAGCATGGGATGGAGGCAAATCCATCGTTCGTGACATGTTCTACAAGAACACGGACACAGGGAACTGGATGCCAATAAATAATGTGTCGGAAAGACTTGAGGAGCAATGGGTTTTATTGGATGGGAATGCGGGGAGCCGAACCAATTACTACGATACGATGAACAAACGCTGGATTACATTCGACGGAATCCATTTTCCAGACAGCCACACGGCGGTTTTAACCGATTCTATGCATGGCAGTGATTACGATTTTGAAGTGAACTGGTCCATGGCAGGAGATAAACCAGATGTTTCCTTCGCCTTCACGCCTCGCCGCGATGGCAATTATGTGATTGGATATCAGTCCTTCACAACAGAGCAAATCACTGGCATCAATGAAGTATTAAATGGATTTAGGTCGCATGCAAAAATGGTTGGTACGGTGGAATCCACAAGCCTTAGGGAGCTGAGCGCTCCGATGAGTCTGGTGGAGAAGAATGACGGCGCGGGGAATCCTTTGACGTATGGGGTATTTGTACCTTCGGAAGAGCTTCCGGTTGAATTTGAACCGACGGGAGGCGTTACGAAACAACGGCTTGGCATGAGCCTTGTCAACAACGAAGGCAGCGTGCAGCCAATCCTATATGCTCCTCAATTAGGGACTTATTCGCAAATGACCGCAGAAAACACCTATCAATTTCATATGGGGCTAATCGCGGAGCGCGGCAACCTTTATGAGTCCTACGCGGATATTCTTCGCAATGAGTACGGTTATTCGGCATATCGGGAAAATGTCTCAGGCCTGTCGCTTACCGACGCGATGTTCAATATGATCGATCTGCTTAAGGTAGAGCCGCAAGGGGACGACTCTGTTCAGTTTGTCCCGTCACCCAGCGGGTGGTGGAGCCGTGCCAAGGGCTTTATTGATATCGAAAACGAGGATAGCGTTCGAACAAGCTCGAATGCCGTTCTTTTGGGGGCTTATTATTTGACTGGGGATGACCAGCTTTACGATACGAGAGCATTGCCGTCCGTCCAGTATGGCGTTTCGCGAAATGGCATCGGTTGGTCGCCGACGCAGAAGAAAGTGTACGGCGTGCCTTCGTTATGGAAAATGGCCACCCTGCCGTTCGATGTTTCAAGCGTAGCCGCTGTCAATCAGATGATGGGCACTTCGGCAGGAATAGGGGCGCTGGCAAAGGAAGAATACCTCGTGCGTGATCCTGACCAAAAAGACCGGGGTCCTGTCATTCAGCCCCTGATGATGTATCGGATGACGGGAGATATGCAGTATTTACAGGCTGCCAAGGATGCAGCCGACAGCTATATCCTGCAGCATATCGATACTCCTGAATCCGTTAATGTGAGTAAAAATGAATTCATTTATTATTATAGCAAGCTGTGGATGGAGATTTTGGAGCTTTACGAGGAAACTCTGGATCCCAAATACTTGAATGCCGCTTATAAGGAAGCCAAACGGTATGCCACCATGTTCGTTGCTCGACCAGTTCCTGAAGGTACCGTTACAATTCCGCAGCCCGAGACGTATAATTACGCGGAGTCGTTCCATTGGCCGGAAAGCGGTAAATACCAATATCCTAGGAGCAAGCTCCCAGAAGATGTAGCAGGAGGCGTACAAGCGGATAGTTGGCTTGTTTCACCGAGCGGATTGACGTTTGAAGCAGGAAGCACAACCGGCTATTATCGGATGAATGCTCAGGAAGCTCCATTCATGCTGCGATTGTCGCTCTATACAGGTGATAAACTGCTGCAGGATATCGCTCATAATTCGGTTATTGGTCGATATTCCAGCTATCCAGGTTATTACTATAAGGGCTTTGCCGTTAGCCAACTTGAACCGGATTTCCCTCTGGAAGGCCCAAGCGGGGCTACATCCATCTATTATCACCATATTCCGGGGCAGCTCGGGCAAACGATGGATTATTTGATCAGCGAACAATCATTAAAATCGAACGGGAGTATTACATTTCCTTCCGTATTCGAAACGAATTTTTTATGGTTCAAATATCACCTTTATGGCAATAAGCCAGGTCATTTCTACGGTAATTCCGACGTTTGGCTCTGGATGCCCAAGGGAATTATTCAGACTAACGATCCTCAATTGAACTGGATAACGGGAGAGAGCGGGGATAAATTCTATATCGGGCTAAGCAACGCATCGTCAGATGAAGTTCAGACTTCGATTGAACTGAATGCGGAAATCATTGGGTTCAACCCGTCACAAGATTATACCGTAACCATCATCCGCGATAATGGTACACCAGAACAAGCGGTTATGAGTAACGGAATCATTCAAGCTACGGTTTCAAGCAAAGGGATAACCGCTATCATTGTAGAGGGACTCCAGATTGATGTGCCGCTGCATCAGGTTAGAACTGCTGATACATCGGATGCAAGCTACTTCTTCGATACCCACAGTCCAATCGATGCGGTTAAAGGGATGCTGATCGTGAAGCCCGACGAGACGGTTTATGATGCTTATGTACAGGCAAAAACGACGAAACCAGCGAAAATCCATTATTCCTTGGATGGCGGGGCTACGTATACAACCATCCCAGATACGATCTATCCGATGGAATGGTCAATACGGGTGAACGACTTATCTCAAACCTTCACTTATTACGTGGAATCGGACGGGAAACAGACCCGCAAACGGACACTTTATCTGCCTGATAAGGTATCCGAAACTCCAGTCCAACCCGATTGGCAGGAGGGTTCATCTATTATTGTAGATAATACCGAGGCGGAGACAGAAGGGGTCTGGATAAGGGATACAACGGCTAACGA
Source organism: Paenibacillus sp. 2TAB26 (assembly GCF_052115145.1). Classification (NCBI taxonomy): domain Bacteria; kingdom Bacillati; phylum Bacillota; class Bacilli; order Caryophanales; family Paenibacillaceae; genus Paenibacillus; species Paenibacillus sp. 2TAB26. The sequence continues at coordinate 33,205 of NZ_JBFRGC010000023.1, read as the reverse complement.
CTATTACTACGATAACTATGTGTATGCCAAATCGACGACCGGCACAGCGACAAGCAAAATTATATGGCGGCCGGAGCTGCCGGATACTGTTACTTACAGTGTGTATTACAAGCTTCCGCAAATAACGGCTGCGAGTGAAAACTGGGCAACGAATGCCTCATTTACCGTTTATTATAGCGGGGGTTCCGAGACGGTTGCTGTTGATGAGACAACGGCAACTGGAACTTGGGTGCACTTAGGCGATTATCCTTTTGCAGCAGGCGATAGCGGGTACGTGGAACTAACCAATAAGGCCAATAAGTCTCGTGTAGTTGCCGATGCAATAATGTGGGTAGACCCGAACAGGATGCCGCAATTGGAGTCTGCGGTGATCCTATCCGATCGGAACGAGCTGCAAATGACTCAAACCGCACAACTGAGCGTAACCGGCTATTTGGATAACGGTTTGATCGGTGATCTTACACAGGCCAATGTGCAGTATTTCGTTGATCGTACGGATCTGGCTGAAGTGGATAGCAGCGGTAGATTGACCCTTCTAAATCTCGATGGAGACACAGATCACATTGAGGTATGGGCCACTGTAACGATTGACGGAGTGACCTTAACAACACCGCCTTTGACCATCACGATCAAGGACCTAACGGTTATCGTCGACAGTACAAATACAACGGGGTTATACACGACAGAAGGGTCTTGGAGCCAAAGCAACTTAGCCGGATACAAAATTGGGGTTAAGTCCCGTTACTCTACAGTACAAGGATCATCAGCAACGTGGAAAGGCCAGTTTCCAGAGGGGAAATATACGGTCTCCATCTACAAGATCGTCCATACGACGGCAAACGATAATTATGTCAAAGTGGAAGTGAAGCATCAGTCAGGTACCGAGGTCACATATATCGATGCAACAGTTGGCTCATCGGGCTGGGTTAATTTAGGAACGTTCGACTTTACAGGAGACGGCAGCGAGTATGTTCGTTTAACCAGGGTTACTCCTACAACGGTAGACCCGCCAACACTTCCTGCCGATATGATCTATACGAGGGTTGATGCAGTCAAATTCGAACGGCATTCCGTTAGTCCGGAGTTGATTGTGAATGAGGCGCCAGGTAAACCGACTCTTTCGAATAATAGCGGTGTTGCAACAGGCTTACATGATGGCAATTATGATGTTGCGATGAATATGTGGTGGGGAACCAATGGCTCACTGTATAAGTTGTACGAGAATGGCCAATTGATCCAAACGAAGTCATTGCCCGTTGATTCGCCAGCTGCCCAAACTTCCATTATTCCAATTCAAGGCAAGCCAAATGGAACCTATGTGTATACATGTGAGTTATCGAATTTGTATGGAACGACTTCATGTGAACCACATACCGTCACCGTTATTGATGCGAATCCTGGCAAACCTGTGTTATCCAGTGACAACTGGGATCAAGATGGGAACTATACCATTACTGCAAATATGTGGTGGGGCACGAACGCAGCACAGTATCGATTATATGAAAATGGCGAACTTATTGAAACGCAATCTTTATCTTCACACTCACCAAATGCCCAATCGGCAAATACACAAATTTCGGGAAAAGCTCCTGGCATTTATCAATATCGCGGTGAGTTTATGAATGGAATCGGAACAACGGTAAGTGATGTTATACAAATTATTGTAAAATAACCCTAAGAGCTGAGTGGATGAAAACGATCCACTCAGCTTTTTTTTCTTGAAATTTAGTTCGTCTCAAGCGCACTATCTAGGAATAGAAGTATTCAGCTTCAAAGCTTTCTCATGCAAAGCTTTATACTCCTATCCCTTTAGCGAGCCGGACGTGATGCCGTTAATGATATATTTTTGCATGAAAATGTAGAACAGAATGAGTGGTGCAACCGCCAGGAGCATCATCGGGAAGAAATTCGTCCAGTCGGTCGAGAATTGCCCAATGTTGCGGAATACTTCTAAGAGCAATACACCCTTTGAACGGGATTGCAAGAACAACAATGGCGTCATGAAATCATTCCACACAGCAAGTGTATTCAAAATAGCTACAGTGGCAATTACCGGCGTAAGCAACGGGAACACAATCTGCCAGAATGTTCTCCAAACCCCACAGCCGTCTACTCTTGCCGCTTCTTCCAGTTCAAATGGAACGGTAGAACTGATAAAGCTTTTAATTAAAAAGATAGAGAACGGAAGGCTGTAACAAATTTCTATTAGAATAATCCCCGTGAAGGTATTCATAAGCCCAAGCTGGGCTACCTGTTTATAAAGTGCTAAGATCCCCATTTGGTATGGTACCATCATCCCAACCATGAATAAAAGGAACACGATCCGATTGAAGTGATTAGTACGTCGTATCAAGCTGTAAGCAGCCATCGCAGAAAAGATTACAATACCCGCAACAGAGGAAATCGTAATGATAAGGTTGTTTCCTAACACATGAAAATAGTTCATTGCCTTAAAGGCACGAATGTAATTGTCGAACGTGATGTTAACTGGAAGGCCAAGCGGTTGAGAGACCGCATCAGCTGGCGTCTTAAGTGTTGTGATGATCAAGTAGTAAACTGGGATCATAAAAATCACCGCTAAGACGAGCATAAGAATTTCCGTGACAGCAGTTTCCTTAGTATATCGATTCATGATTACCGCCGCTCCCACATCTTGATTAGTGAAATGTGAATAAAGGTGATGATGCCTACGAGGATAACGAAGACGATACCGAATGCGGCTCCGTAGCTATAGAACCCTTCACTGAGCCCTTTCTTGATCATGAGTGATACGATCGTTTCCGTAGAATACCCCGGACCACCACCAGTCAAGGCATAAACAATATCAAATACCTTCATGCCGTTTATCATCCCCATAACCGTGTTGAAAGTGATCGCCGGAAGCAGTAGAGGAAGTGTGATATAGCGGAACATTTGCAGCCCACTCGCTCTGTCAATCTTCGCCGCTTCGTAATAATCTGTTGAGATGCTCTGCAAGTTGGCCAAATAAATAACCATTGTGTAACCAACCCACTGCCATACGGAGACAAGGATAACCGAATAAAGTGCAAGATGAGGATCTCCGAGAAAATTGATGCGTTCAAAACCAAGAGCGACTACAAGCTGATTAATCAAGCCAAAGTCGGAGGGAGAGTACATAAAATTCCAGAGAAAACCGATAACCAATACGCTGAACACCGCAGGAAGGAAGAACGCAGCTCGCAGCAGATTTTTTGTTTTTAATTTTTTATTAAGAAACACCGCTAATGGAATGGCTAGTATATTCTGTCCAAGCATCGCAAGTACCGCATAGATTAAAGTGTTTCTAATACCTGTCAAATAGATTGAATCTTTAAATAAAGCAATATAATTGTCTAGACCAACAAATTTGACAGCAACCGGATGCACATCCGACCAGTTTGTAAAGCTGTATAAAGCGGTCTTTATCGTCGGAAATATGAAAAAGGTACAATAAATAAGTAAGGCGGGAAGCAAAAGCAGAACATAATTGATCTCTCGTTTGAAAATGTTTGGTTTGTTCATGTGCAACAACCTTTAGCATTTAGGATGTACAAGAGGCAAATCGCTTTGCCCCTTGTATTTTATATTCGGCCTACTTAGATTTCTCCAGCAGTTCAGTTGCTTTCTTATCTACCGCTTCTAGTACTTGATGAGGCGTTTTGATACCAGCTATGAGTTCTTGAATACCTTTTCCCAGATCTGTGAAAGCAGCAAAAGCAACGCCCCAATTATTAACAGGGAACATAACATTGCCCGCCTTGAAAGCTTCTTGAGCACCGTTATATTCAGCTGGCATTTCAAAAGTAACGCCTTTCAAGAAAGATGAACCGCCTTTATTATCGGCCCAGTAAGCATACTGGCCTTCTGGTGTGGATAACAGATCAAGCACCTTGTACGCCGCATCTTTGACTTCGGACTTCGCATTCAAACCAAACGATACTCCGGGACCGCCTACCATCCAACCCGGGCCGCCTTTCGTGCCCAGGTTCGGGAACATATCAATCTTCATGTTTGGCGCTTTTTGCTTAAAGGTTTCCATGTACCAAGGCCCTGCTTGGAACATAGCTGCCTTGCCGCTTGTAAACTCGTCTATGGCTTGTTCTTCTTCAAGCCCAAGCATATCTTTGGTGAAGATACCGCGTTTCAAGTATTCAGTCCATGTTGTCAAAGCAGGCTCCAGCGCATCGGCTATTTTCGCGGTTCCTTTACCAAAATCGTTATTCCATTTTTTCCCTTCCTCTGTGCCGATAAAATCATTTAATGCCAAACCGAGGAAGGACTGGCCTGCGACGTTAGGATTCTTTAGACCGATCGCTTGGGGTTTGATGCCATTCTTCTTCAGCACATCCGCTACTTGGAAGTACTCATCAAGCGTTGTTGGTACTTCCAAGTTATATTTGGTGAATAGTTCAACGTTATAGAAAACCCCGTTGAACCAACTCGCTTGCGGCAACCCATACAGTTTATTATCAAATGTTACAGTGGACGTGCCGGTTTCATAATACTTGCTAGCGTAGCGTTCTGTTAAATCTTCGAAGTAACCTGTTTTGACAGTATTAGCATCAATTATTCCACCGATAATGTCAGGACCTTCGCCTGCTGCAAGTTGTGTTTTGATGACATCTGCGTAAGTCTTGTTATCGATGAACTGATACTCCACATCTACATCGGGAAGTTTATCTTTGAATAATTGCAGTAGTGTCTTTACACTGTCTTCTTTGTTCCAATACGATAATCTGACTTTCACTTTCTTTACCGGTTCTGGATCCTTTGTTTCTTTCGTATCGGTTGTATTCTTCGCAGTTGCATTTCCCTTTGTGCTGCTATTCTCCGTACTGTTCTTACCGCAGCCTGTAAATAGGATCGTGAAGGCGAGTATAGCGATAGCGGAGACAAACCATGTTCTCTTCATACAAAGACCTCCCAAATAGATAGTTTGTTTCTCGATACTTTTATCATTGTAGTATAAATGTCATTTTCATCGAAATAACAGATTTTTGCGAAACCTAACAGAATTCATTTGGAAGTAAGAATTTAAGAATGTGATTTAATACAATGGTATGAATGGGAATGTCCTGTGTGCTATGCTTTGGATTGTAGAGAGTATCCTCAAGTGGTGAGTGAATAGCGATCGTTTGAACAGACAGGGAGGAAAATATGTATCATATATTAGTCGTCGATGATCAACAAGCTGAAATCGAAGCCATTGAATGGCTTATTCATAAGCATGCTCTACCATTTTCTGTTGCTCAGGCCAATGATGGGGAAGTGGCACTGGAATATATAAAGGGCCATCATGTAGATCTGTTATTCACAGATATTCGCATGCCATTCATGGACGGTCTAGAGTTAATTAAGCAGGCAAAAGCAGTCGTTCCGAACCTTAAAGTACTTATTTACAGTGCATATGGGGAATTTGAATATGCACAAAAAGCGATTCAGCTTGGAACGGTTCATTATATGTTGAAGCCGATTGATGTGAAGGAATTCCTAAAAGTGTTCCATTTCATCATCGCTATACTTGAAGACGAACGGCTTCAGAGAGAGAAAGAGGATCTGCTCGTTAAAGGCTTTCATAAAGGAGTGGCGTATGAGAAAGAGAAGCTCCTGTTTGATCTCTTTCAGGGTCGTGAGAGTGACGTTCATTACGAGGAACGGGCAGCTTTTGCAAGCCTAAATCATCTGGTAAATAAGCGAATGTATATGATTATGATTGGATTGCAAAATCGTTTTTTTGATCAACATCATACAGAAGCGTTCGATTTTCTACAATCGATTTGTACACATGAGATGCTTTTTTTAAATTTGAATGAGTATCAAAGCATCATGCTAGTCGCTATTGATCCAGCTTCAAAGAACCGCGATAACCTGCAAGAGCTTATGGCTTATGGGGATTGGATTAAAGAATGGCTGGAGACTCGCTTCGACCGGCGAAGTTTTATTATTGTTGGTAGTCCGGTAGAGAAGCTAGAGGGACTTCATGATGAGTTTACCCAAATGGAAGAGTTAATGAATTTTCGTTTTTTTATGGAAAGCAGTGTCGTTTGTTCCAAAGAAGATGAAAGCTTTCATGACCATATAGACGACGAATCGTTAGAGCTTATGCTGAAGGATATTTATACTTCCATTGCACAAAAGGAATATTATACACTTGAGCATCGAATAGAGTTTCTCATTGCAAGTATGCAAAGTTGTAAGCGCTTTAGTTCTATGTATGCCAAGCTATTATTTACAGACATATTAAAAAAAATAGTAGAGTCTCAAGGCAAAAGAAACAGCAATTTATTAAAGAATGGTTTTGAGCGAATCGCACTATGCAATTCGATTGCTGAGTTGAGGCAAGTCATTTTATCCGTTTTTCAGGAGCATTTGCTGCAAATCGAAACGGCGACAGATGATCAATGCCGCAAAGTGATTGAAGATGTACAGACTCTCATCCAGATGGAATACGGAAGTGATATTGGGGTCGCCTATTTAGCCAATCGCGTCTTTTTATCGCCAAGTTATTTAAGTTTTTTGTTTAAAAAAAATACAGGCCAAAACCTAGTCAAATATATTACAGCCGTTCGTATGGAGCGAGCGAAGGAGTTGCTGCGAGATACAACGATTAAAGTTGTTGATATTGCCAGTACAGTTGGATTCACGAACACTTCCTATTTTAATTTAATGTTTAAGCAATATAATGGCTTGACTCCAGTTCAATATCGTGAGGTAGGTGGGCGAAGGTGACTCTACTCAAATTTATCCGTAATCTCCGCCTGCGCCAGAAATTATTACTTTCTTATGTGATTGTCATCTTCCTGCCAACCATTGTACTGGGCTTATATGCCTACCATAACTCTAAATCTTCATTAGAGAGCCAGTTTCTGCAAAGTGCGGATAACGAGGCGAAGAAAGTCACTTTAGAGATCAGTTACCGGCTTCAGAGGCAGGATGTGTCAATAAAATCGATTGTTTTCCATCCTACGGTTATCGAGATGATGAGTAACCCGAATCTGGATTTGTACACACAATTAATGATGCTGAATGATAAAATTGAACCTATTTTTTTTAACTTGATGTATATGGTTAGGGATATGAATGAGATAATGTTGTACTCCGAAAGTCATCAATCTGAAATAGGAAACTTCATGACGCCTTCATCTGCAATTAAGGAGAAGGATTGGTATCTAGAAACAAAGGGCAGTGATACAACCAAGTGGTGGTTTGAAGATGGAGAATTGTTTGCCACACGAGTGATTTACAATATCGAGTTTAGGACCGTGAGCGCTGTACTTTATGTTAGATTTGATTACCACAAAATCTTCGGTGATTTCATTGGCAGAGTGAACGGAGGGAATGGCATCATCATTACCGATAGACAGAATCGGCCCGTATTATCAGAGCATGCTGGGCAGATGGATGATGTTCAACTTCAATCACTTTCAAGGAAAGGCACTTCAAATGCAAAATTAGATGGCGAATCCTATTTAGTTGTAAACAAAGATATTCCTCAAACCGATTGGATACTTCATTATTTGGTTCCCGACAATCAGTACAAAACAGGCATTGGCAATATTTTAAGCGCAACGGGCATCATTGTACTCATCTGCATGGTTTTTCTAAGTATTATTATCTTCTTGTTCTCAGAAACGCTGTTAAAAGGAATCGAGAAATTAAACACCAAAATGAAGATGGTGGAAGACGGTGATCTTACTATTGTTGTATCAGCGAATTCCAAAGATGAAATCGGGCAGCTTACCAATCGATTCGGTTCTATGCTTAAACAAATTAATCAGCTCATTTCAGAGGTATATCAAACAAAAATTACGCAAAAGTCTGCCGAACTGAAAGCGCTACAAGCTCAAATTAATCCCCATTTTCTATACAATTCTTTATCTTTAATTAATTCAAAAGCGCTGCGTATCGATGCCCAAGAAATTAGTGACTTGGTAAATCAACTATCTAGTTATTACAGAACAACTTTAAATAAAGGGAAGCAGATTATTTCGATTCAAGATGAATGGACAAACGTCCAAGCGTACATACATATTCAATTAGCAATGCACAATAAAAGGTTTGACGTAGAATTTGATGTGGACGACAAGGTGTTTCAATTTGAAATGATCCATTTGATTTTGCAACCGATTGTTGAAAACTCGATTATGCATGGCATCGATCTTAAGAGGGAGGGCCGAGGTAAACTCATCCTGCGGGCAAGTCTCGACGGTGAAGATATTGTATTTGTTGTGGAGGATAATGGTGTCGGTATGGAACCTTATAAGATTAAGCGTATTCTTGAACATGAAAGTGCGGGTTATGGCATTAAAAATGTGCAAGAAAGATTACAGCTCTTATTTGGATCCGAATACGGGATATTAATTCATAGTCAATCCGGGATTGGCACTTCAGTTATCGTACGCATACCGCAGTATCGTCATATAAGTGATCAATAGCCATGATCAAAAAAGGGTCAATGCTCATAAGAGCACGGCCCTTTTTTTGTTTCTAATCGAAATCTGTTAGATTTCAAAAAATACTGTTATTTTACAGGGTTTCAAATGATAATACAATGTAATTGTGAACAGACGGCGTTGTCAACCGCCTTTGTAAGCGCTTCAACAAATGGTTTCTGAATTAAAAAAAAGAATGAGAGGATTGTTGATCCATGTTCAAGCGAACAACGTATAAAATGCTTTGTTTTATGATTCTAGCAAGCTTCTTTTATCAGAACAATACTGCTCATGTCTATGCTGATAGCGGCCAGCTGGATGTATGGGTGGTTAATGCATTGAAAGCCGTATATAGGACCAGCACGATCCCCGCAAGTCCTGGGAACAGCATTGATCTTGTTTCAGCCAGAAACGAATACGAAAATGAGCAAATTGCTGTAAGAAGCACTACTGATTTTGAGATTACTGGAGTTGAATTTTCCAATCTTGTATCTTCTGGCAATACGATCTCAAACAGCAACTTAAGCTATCATTTTGCGGAATACGAACTTGAAGATACCGTGCAACCCAATCAGTATTGGCCGGATTTGGTAGGCGAGCAAATCTATCCCTTATCAGCAATCCCCGACCCGCTGTCCAACGAGCCATCTATACATGTGGCGGCAAATTCAACTCAACCCATTTTAATAACGAATTTTGTTCCAGCCGGTGCTGCTCCTGGCTTTTATCAAGGTATGGTTACAGTGAAAACGACTTTGGGCGATTATCAAGTACCTATTGACGTTGAGGTAGCTAACGTTGAAATCCCTCAAACCTCTGAAGCTAATTTCGTTAATTATCAGTGGTCGATGACGAATGGTTTTATGATTGGAGGTAATCCGCCTGAGAATGTTGATGATCCTTTAACTCAGAATAGTTATGACGTTGGTCAGTACTATTACGGAGTGGAAACATATAGCGATGAATGGTTTGAGCTTATGGATAATTTCGCCAAAATCATGAGCGACTATCGACAGAACATGATTTGGGTTCGGACAGACTTGTTATTAAACGCAAATGGTACCAAAATGGCGTCTTTTAAAGACGGGATACCTAAAGATATCGACTGGTCCTTGTTTGATCGATATGTTCAAACCTTTATGGATAGAGGGATTACTCATTTTGCGAACATTCACTTGATCCATGCATTAGAACAAATGCCGCAAAGCGAAAGGCCAAACAAAGAAAATCCCCAAGATCCGTGGTTAACGTCAATACCTAAGAACAATTCACTACCTGCAACAGACGCTTATCTTACTAACTACTTGACGGCATTGCACGATCATTTAGAGGAAAAAGGTTGGCTTAACGATAATGGCTTCACTTGGTATCAACATACTAAGGACGAACCCAACGGTTCTAGCATTACAAACTATATGACGTATATAGCTAGAAAAGTAAAAGAGATCGTTCCAGATTTCAAAACATTGGACGCTGATGCGGGCGGTACTTTAATGAACGAAGCCATTAAACCCTATGTGGATGTTTGGGTTCCGTTAACGCCGGTTTTTCAATACAATAAGGATTTTTATAAAAAGGAGCAAGCGGCCGGCAAAGACTTGTGGGTGTATACTTGCGATGCCAATCCGGCTCCGTGGTTGAACAGATTCTGGACACAGCCCACTATGACTGGCAGGCTGTTATTCTGGAATCTTAGTCAAGACGATGTTAAAGGGCACTTGCATTGGGGATGGAACGTATGGTATGTCCCACATTATGGCGATTCCACGATCGTATATCCGGATAAGGATAATATGACGGTTAAGAGCTCGCTGCGCTACGAAGCCCAAAGAGACGGACTAGAGGATTACGAACTGATGCACAAACTCAAACAAACCAATCCTGATCTTGCCGAGCGTATAGCTGACAGCGCTGTTAGCCCTTCAGATCCGAGAAAATATACCATTGACCCTGAATATATCAGAATGCTTCATAATTATCTGGTTAAAGCTGCTGCCAGTGAACCTGTGGGTGCAATTCCCGTGCCAACGAGTCCCTACGATGGGCAAGATGTACCTATGACATACATGACCGATAACGCGACCGGCGAAATCACCTTCAACGGTGAATGGTTTGCAAAAAGCCGGAAATACGCTTATATGGGCGGTGTGCAAGCCACATTGAAAGCGGAAGATTATTTGACCTATACATTTACAGGGTCCGGAATCGATCTTATTGCAGAGAAAAATGAATACTCCGGTAAAATTGCCGTATACATCGACGATTCCGCTCCGGTCATTATTGATCTATATGAAAAGGTTCAACTCGATTCAATATCGGTATACAGCAATCATAATCTATCAGCAGGCAAGCACACGATCAAGGTAGTGAACCTAGAGAACAAAAGCCTATTCGTTGACGGTTATCGAGTGAGCATGTATGAAGGACAGCAGATCTATGACGGAACACTACAAAGTTTGGACCTGACTAGCTCACCTTCGTTTCATTTTAATAAGGACAATATTAATTACCAAGTTATCGTTCCCAGTGATGTTAACGTATTCTCCATTACGCCAACGCTTTCGGATGCAAATGGAACTCTGGAGGTCAACGGACAACGTATTGGCAGCGGAAAGAGGCTTACATTCAACATTCCTACAGGTAAAAGTAAGATCCATATTCGGTCTACCGCAAGTGATGGGGAAACCACGAGACTATATACTTTGAACTTTCTCAAAGGCAATGTGAATCAAACGACCACCAATATTGCGAGAAGTTATTCAGCGATTACAGCAACAGCTGCCAGGGAAGACAGCAGCGGATATGGCGTTTCGAATATGGTTGACGGCAGTTACGGTTCCATGTTTGCTAGTATTAGCGGGTATACTAACACCCATCCGTTCCCACATGAAATCAATCTTACTTGGGATCAACAGATGACCTTTAATACGATTGTCATGGCCACGCCATCAGGGTTATTACAGGGTATAACGGATATTGACGTTGAGGCTACTTCGGATGGAACGAATTGGACAACAATTGCGAAGAGGGTACCGATTCAATGGAATAGCAGCACAGACGACAACAAAATGGAATACACGTATGTCAATATCCCTACGGTTAATGACGCGCTGAAGCTGAGAATACGGGTCAATGACGCCAACAATACGTATTGGGGCATATACGCTTTATATGAGCTTGAGCTTTATAACCTTCCAGACAACGGAGAGATTAGTCCAATAGCAGATGGAACGCTAAGAAATTTAACAATCTCTAATGTTCCTTCCTTTACGTTTGACAACAGCACGACGACCTACCCGGTAATGATTCCTATTGATGTAAACACCATCGCGATTACGCCAACGCTTTCGGATGAAGAGGGTACGCTGCAGATCAACGGAAAGACCGTCGCCAATAACACGGCGCAGGCGATTGATATTCCAATCGGTAAAAGCATGGTTCATATCAAGTCCACCGCAAGCGACGGGACGACTTCAATGCTCTACACGTTGAACATTTTGAAAGGCAATGTGAATGAACCCGGCACCAATATTGCCAGAAGCTATTCTAACATTACAGCATCAGCTGCCAGGGAAGATAATAGCGGCTATGGTGCTTCGAATATGGTAGACGGCAGTTATGGAACCATGTTCGCGAGTATAAGAGCCAATCATCAATTTCCGCATCAGATTAATCTTACTTGGGAACAGCCGCAAACCTTTAACACCATCGTCATGGCCACAACTTCTGGATTACTCCAGGGTATTTCCAATATTGATGTTCAGGCTTCTACAGACGGAGTAAACTTTGAAACCATAGCGAATGGCGTACCCATCCAATGGAAAAACAGCGTAGATGACAACGTAATGGAGTACACCTTTGCCAATATTCCTACAATAAAGGACGCAATGAAGCTGAGAATACAAATCAATGATGCGAACTATACGACGTGGGGCATGTACGCTTTGTATGAGCTTGAGCTCTATAACCTTCGGGAAAACGGTGAGATTGGAGCTAAGACACATACGATCACAGCGAGTGCAGGGGATAACGGAACGATCAGCCCGAGCGGCGCCGTTGTAGTCGATGAGGGTGCTGATCAAAGCTTTACATTCAATCCGAACAATGGATACGAAATCGACAAGGTCTGGGTAAACGGTACCGACGTGTCAGTGACCGCCAACGTCTATACGGTTACCAACGTAACTGCCGCCCATATGATCAATGTTACGTTTAAGCCAAAGGATACTGGTGGCGGTGACCAGACACATACGATCACAGCGAGTGCGGGGGAAAACGGAACGATTAGTCCTAACGGCGCTGTTGTAGTCGATGAGGGTGCTGATCAAACCTTTACATTCAATCCGAACAATGGATACGAAATCGACAAGGTGAGGGTAAACGGAACCTCCGTGTCAGTGACCGACAACGTCTATACGTTTACCAACGTAACTGCCGGCCATATGATCAATGTTACGTTTAAGCCAAAGGACACTGGCGGTGGAGACCCTTCTACTGGTGGTGGCAATGGTACAGTCAATGGAAATACCGATTCTCATACACTTATAGTGAAAACGGAAGACCTTACCTCTCCAGCTTCCAACGGAGTTGTGACAATCATAGCCAAAGATAAAGAGAAAATTGTACTTCCTGCTAATGCAGCCGAACTGCTCGGACCTAATCAATTAGTCATTCAAATGGGTCCATTCACGTTGGAAGTACCTGCTGAATTGCTTAAACAGTTGGTAGATAAATTGTCCGCAGAAGATAAACAAAACAGTAAGATAGAGTTGATCATGACTCCCTTATCCGAATCCGATGCTAACAAACTTCTAGCGATAAGGCAATCTTCCACACTTGCACAAATTAAACTTTCCGGCAAAGTGATCAATTTTAACTTATCGATTGTCGGGAAAGATGGTAAAGTGACAAGCTTGAGCAGCTTCGATAAGCCGATGACGATTCGATTCAAAGTGGATCCTTCCTTAAATCCAAAACTGACTGGCATTTACTACTTGGCAGACAATGGTATGCTGGAATATGTGCGAGGCACATTTATTAACGGAGAATGGGTCGCTAATATTTACCATTTTAGCAAATATGCGATGCTCGAATTCAAGAAATCATTTACCGATGCTAAGTCCACTCATTGGGCGGCCGATGCGATCGAACAGTTAGCGGCGAAGCAAATTATTGACGGAACTAGTGCGGCAATGTTCGAGCCAGAGCGTTCCATCACACGGGCCGAATTTACAGCTATGCTTGTCAAAGCATTGCATCTGACATCAGTAGGCGAATCGAAATTTACGGATGTGGCGAAGGGCGCCTGGTACGAAGATGCTGTTTCCATAGCTGTCAAAGCAGGCATTAGTAAAGGAACAAGCACAACGACTTTCGATCCCGATGCGAGAATCAAACGTGAAGAAATGGTCACCATGATGATGCGGGCGTATGTGATCTTGAAAGACGTCAAGTTGAACGGAAATACGGCTTCTTTCTTCACAGACGAATCCGCTGTGGCTGCCTGGGCGCTTGATTCAGTAAGAGCGGCGGCGGCACTTCATTTTATTAATGGACGCGATGCATACAAATTCGTTCCGAGCGGTATTTCTTCACGTGCCGAAGCAGCAGCTTTGCTCAATAGAGTTTTACAGTAAACATGTTAACCCTCAAGTCCTATATTGGGAGTCTTCGTTGAGACGATAGAACAATCCAATATAGGACTTGCTTGGGCACATCCTTAGTAGAGGAACAGCTCTTGCGGCAGCCTATGATTTGCCAGTTGTTCCGCATGTCGGAGAAATGGGGCAAATTCACCAGCATCTTGTGGGTGCAACGCATAATGCGATTATACTAGAATACTTTCCTTGAATTCGTGATATATTCGTTGAACCCGCAGTGGTGAAAAATGGATTTATGTCCTCCCAGAAATGCCGGGTGCTTAAACAGAGGTCATTCTCCAGTATTTTGATAATTATCGTATCCGATAATTGTTAGTATAGAAAAGAAGATGGATAAACCAACTGGCAGCAATTCCACCTCTATACGTTGTCCACCTTTTATATTTGAGTCAAAGAGGGATGACAATGAAAAGATACGGATGGATCATTAAGGTGAAAATGGATAGGTTAGCCGAATACAAAGCATTACACACGGCAGTATGGCCTGAAGTCTTAAATCGGTTAAAAGAAAGTAACGTCCAAAATTACTCTATATACTACCAAGATGGGAATCTCTTTAGTTACTTGGAATACACGGGACAAGACTTCGAGAAAGATATGGCTAATATGGCTGCTGACCCGATCACGCAAGCGTGGTGGAAACTAACAGATCCGTGTCAGGAACCAGTTGATTCCGCTTCGGAAGGAGAATGGTGGACGACAATGGAGGAAGTATTTCATATGGATTAGGGCGTTTCTTCAAATTTAACTACATAGAGTGATTGAGTTAAAAGAATTTGAGGAAAGTCTTAGACAAACGTAAAATTTTCACTTCGAAGTGACACGGAGAACAGAAGGAGGCAACAAGGTGAACGATATGGAAATCAAAGAACTTCAGCAAGCTGAAGTTCCGGAATTGAATGAAGGCGTCCACGGATACAGCAGCGAGACGAAATGGATGAAACCAGAAAATCCGATTACTCTGGAAAGATTGGAATGGTTTAAGGATCAGAAATTGGCCCTAATGATGCATTGGGGACCTTATTCGCAGATCGAGGCCGAGTCCTGGATTCTCAGCGACGAAGACGGTGAATGGGCGCGTAAAGATGTCGACTGGACGAGCGATTACGAAGAGTTGAAGCGCGAATATTTCGGCCTGAACCGCACGTTCAATCCGTTCCGCCTCCAACCGGAGGTATGGGCGGAAATCGCCGCCGAAGGCGGGTTCAAATATTTGATCTTTACGACCAAGCATCACGACGGATTTTGCATGTGGGACACACATACGACGAATTACCGGATTACCGGCACCGAAACACCGTTTCATGCACACCGCTATGCCGACGTTTGCAAGCATGTGTTTGACGCTTTCCGCAGCAAGGGGCTTGCGATCGCCGCTTATTTCTCGAAGGCGGATTGGCATATGCCGTATTACTGGGCGCCAGGAATGGAGAGGGGCTGCGATACGTGGAGAGGGCCATCCTACTCCCCCGAGGAATATCCGTGGCTGTGGGAGAAATTCGTCGATTTTACCCATGAGCAAATCATGGAGCTGATGACCCGTTATGGCCGGATCGATATATTGTGGCTGGATGCGGGCTGGGTCAAAGCGAGTGACGAGGTTAAGCAGGACATTCGTTTGGGCGAGGTCGTCGAGCGAGCCCGTCAAACGCAGCCCTGGCTGCTGTCCGCGGACCGTACAGTCGGAGGGCCTTACGAGAATTATGTGACGCCGGAGCAAGCGATTCCGGAGCGACCACTGAACGTACCGTGGGAAAGCTGCATTACGATCGGCAAACAGTGGGCCTTCAAATACGATGATCAGTATAAATCGGCGAGGGAGATCGTTCGAATTCTGATGGAAATTGTATCAAAAGGAGGCAATTTAGCGCTGAATGTAGGTCCTCAGCCCGACGGACGATTGCCGGCCGGGGCGGTCAAAAGCATCAAGGAATTGGGCGCATGGATGGAGGTTTACGGCGAGGCGGTATACGGTACACGTGTGTGCGCGCCGTATTATACCGGTGCCTGCGCATTCACCACGAAAGGAAATACCGTGTATTGTACTTACTTATATGAAAGCGCAGATGCAACCGTCTCCAAGGTCGTTCATATTCCTTATCAGGAGCCCGTTTCCGGCATTGAGCTTGTCGGAAGCGACGCCTTGCTGCAGGTTGAGCGTACGCCGGAAGGTATCTCGATCACGCTTCCGGATTGCGAATTGAACGGGCAGGCTCCGATCGCCCATGTTTTCCGCATGCAGAAGGGCTAGGGGGAAAGTGAGTGATAAGATTAAGTCGCGTAAATCGCGGCTTTTTCTATTTATGGGAGCAAGTTCTTGTCATTGCTTGGTGTCAAGAACATCGTCCCAATCCCGTTTTGTGACAAGGACATAGTCCCATTCCTGACGGATGATTAATAGAGGGGGAGGGAGATTACCTAAACAGTAAGAGCGACCAAGCCTAGGTTGAGTAACATAACGATTGCTAAGTAATATAGGGCTTACGCTTCAAAGTCATATTGAAAAAAACGAAAAGCATGCCTGATTTCTGGCGTGCTTTTCGTTTTTATTTTTATCAACGCCTATATCCAAAGCGATTATTATCTATTGTCTTTAGGCTACAAACTAGATTGAAGACAAGTTATTAGCTTAGATGGGTGACTTTATTCTGTGTATTAAATAACCCGTCTACAAAACCGATAATAGTAAAGGTAGGAAATTATTGCAAACAAGGGAGAGGCTTAAATGTCCAAATGGGGTAAAAAGAGCATATACATCATTCTGTGCTTAGTCACGATGGCAGTATTTGCAGGTTGCGGAAAAGAGAAAACCGAAGAAGAGAAATTGCAAGAACAAGTACAGCAGGCTTTCAAAGATGCGGGGATACAACTAGATAATTCGTCTCAGTCAGATGAGAAACCTACTGTAGAGTCAGAATTAGCGGAGATCAACAACTTCGTCACTAGAGATATTTGGAACGATGGTCTTGTAAATATCGGTCACTTTGCCCACAGTGGTACTTCTGCAACAGGAGAAACCATAGATATGGAATTCATGATCCAGCAACTCGGCAAGGCGATGGAAAAGAAAACAGAATACGATAAGTATATCCAAGGAATAGATTCAAAATATGATGAAGTGAAACAATTATGGACGAAGGTTTCAGGCGAGATTGATACTTTGTATAAAAAACTTCAAGATAATCCTCCAAAGCCTAATGACGCAGACTACGAGTTTGATACCGGATTGTATCAGCAATACAAAGATGCTTTTTCGGAAGAAGTAGAAACACTAAACCAAAAGTAATAAACTACTTAATTCAGATGTTGAGCAGCTTTGTAAGATGACATAAGTACTATTTCATTAAAGGCCGCAAAAATCGCGGCTTTTTTTATTTAAATGATCAAGTTCATGTTTGGTCTAGTACAGTCGTCATCGAAAGATTAAACGAAGTCATTTTCAAAAAAGTACTGAATAATATGACATACTGTTGTCATCATTCCCGCCCTATAAAAAAGGTTGAGAATATTAAACGGGTGGAGGTATCACCATGATCCCATCAAACAAAGTAATTCTTAATCACTCCTGAAAATGAAATTGAACCTTCAAAAAAGCGAAGACGAGCAAGTGTACTCGTGTTGTGCAGGAAAACTGCATGATATGAGCACGGGAGTAGGCGGAAGTGAAGCTCGTGGAGAGTGCACCGGCCGAAGCTTCAGTCGGTCGGTGCGGCGTACTTCCTCACGTCCGGCTCAAATGTCGTTCCATTGGACAGGTCCACCTCCACGTGGGTAGTTCCGCGATCGTCGGTCAGCACGAGCATGCGCGAGCCTACGAGGGGAACACGGTCGGAACTGGTGCGCATGTGCGCTGAGATGACCCGAGGTGTACCGTCGACGATGTAACCTACCTCGACCTTGAATACCGGGAGATCGAAGAGCCAGCAGTTCGTGAAGCTCACGGTGGTCAGTGTTCCGAAGAACGAGTAGCCCTCCACTCGGAGGCGCTCAATGTCACTCTGACGTAGCCGAGCATGTGCGATCGAGCCGGGCAACCGTAAGAGCGTGATGGCGGCCCAGAGGGCGAAGACGGCTCCGATGACAGCGCCAAGCTCTGGCGGGATCGTCGGCGACATCCCGATGGCCTCGAGGTTGAAGGGGCGCGACGGATTGCTAATCAGCGTCCAGATCAGGAAGACTCCAGCGATTATGACGAGTCCTCCGGCAATCGCGAGCGACACGAAGAGGCCGGCGACCCTGGTCTGTCCGAACTGTTCTACCGCTCGCAAGTACACACCGCCAGTCACACCGATTGCGACGAACAGCAACACCACGGCGACGCCCACCGTGACCGGATGACCGAGGAGCATGCTGATCGCCGGTGTTGGCGCAAGACCGAGTAGGGCACCAAACGGCACGGAGCCTGTCAGCGCCCACAGTGCAGCAGCTGCGAACAGCCACGGCAGCAACGGAGTCGCGCGTCCGACGCCACGTCCCGGCAGCAGTGCAGTCATTCGTCCGCCTCTATCCGTAGTGGAAAACAGCGGCAGCATCTCACTGTGCACATGTTGTCCCTCTGCAGCATCCCTCATAGGTATCCTTCACCTCCATAATTTTTTAGCTATATTTTACCACTTATTGACTACTATATTGACTCATTCCCGAAGACTTTACAATAGAAAATAAACTCACGAACATGCATTAGAAGGCATGAAGAGAGCTGGATTTCACATAAAACCTGTTGATGAGCTTTGGGGTGTTCGAAGATTGTATGTCCACGACCCGATTGGTAAACTTATCAACATTGTTGCTCATGAACTTTTATACTCTAACAGCCAATCGTAAAGGGACCCTGGTTTGTACATCTAATGGGAAACAATAGTTCAATAAATCAGTAGCGAAGCTATGGGTTTGGAACAATCGTGGGAGTGACGGCAACTTTATAATTAGGGAGTGTTATATGGAGCCAGTTGTAGGATTAGATGTGGCTAAAGGAGCCAGCGTCGTTCAGGTTTTTCTACGAAGGAACGAACCGTACGGGATATTTGAGAGTATTGCGCACGAGTAGAACGGTTTTGAACGACTGGGAGAATTGCTTGATGAATTGAAGGTACTCTCGGGCAAGGTGCCGGTCATTATTTTGGAATAATGTTTCTATTGGATGAAAATTGGTGGGCAATTTCTCCAGAGTTTTAGAGGAAATCGAAAAATCTTTCCGAAATAAGAGTAAACGCCGGTGACCTTTAGCAGGTGACCGGCGTTTCCATATTAGCGTTTCGGCATTTTGCTCTCATCCATGTACAGCAAATTCCAACGGTGACCGTCCAAGTCGGCAAATCCTGCGCCGTACATCCAGCCGTCATTTTCACTCGGCTTGCCAAAGATGCTTCCTCCGGCAAACTCTACTTTTTGAATAAAGGCATCTACTTCTTCTCTGCTTCCAGCACCAATGGAAAATATTACTTCTGCACAACGGGAAGTATCTGCGGTTTTTGAACCGGTAAATTTCTCAAACGCCGCATCCGGGAACAGCAGAATCGTTGTTTGGCCTATGGCAAGCTTGGCTCTCTCGTTACCAACGCTCACCGCATGGAATCCAATCTCATTGAAAAAGGCAGTTGACTTCTCAACATCTTTGACCGGTAGGTTTATCCAAATCTCCTGTGACATGGCTGTAGCCTCCTGGAATAAATTTTTAACTTCTCCTACTATACTCTACTTCTGGCTGTAGAAGCGAATCTTATAAAAGAACAGCAAAGTATGACATTCCTGTCATGCATCCTACGATTTACTTAGTAAATACGCGCTCCGCAATCAGGGGTAAACGATCGACTGTATGCAGCCATTGTCAGAATAAAATAAAGTAATAGACTGACGTTACTTTATTAAGCCAACGAGCAGGATAGCTTAATCATATCTAGAATAAATATAGAAAAATACTAACAGCGTTTATAAGTCGAATGAAGAGTGGGGGAAGTTTCTTGGATGAGATTGCAAAAATCGCAAAAGAATTATTAAAGAATATTGAAGAAAATAAACGGAATCTTTTAAGCAGAAATGCTGATAAGAAGGTAATCAATTTTTATGAAATAAATAAGCCATATGGTTGTTTCTCAAATTTTTCGAAACATTCAATTACGTTACAAAACAAAGACTGGCCAACATCGGAACACTATTTTCAAGCTCAAAAGTTTGTAGGTACCGTTCATGAAGATGAATTACGTTTTGCAAGTACGCCAATGGATGCCGCCCGATTAGGCCGAGATAAAAATAAACCGCTCCGTAAAGATTGGGAAGAGTGCAAAGTTAACATTATGCGGGAAGCTATCGTCGCTAAAATAGAACAACATCCAAATGTTAAGTCAATTCTCTTATCAACTGGTGATTGTGCCATTATCTTAATTGAAAAAGAGGTTTTGAATCAATGAATAGCAAAATGATTTGGGGGATAGTATTATTAGCGCTGAGTTTGTTTTTTAAGCCATTATTGGCGATAGTGGGGCTGAATGAAACGTTGTTCGGATTGCAATGGCAAGGTGAAACTGTGTTTTCATTGCGTCCATTCTTAGTTCGGAGTATTCTAGCAATAATTGGTATTATCATGCTTATCATCGGCGGTAAGCAATTTACAAAGCAGAAGAATAAATAGTTGAAAGGATCGAGAGCACAACAATTAATCTTGCTACAGTATTGAACGTTTATATCAAGGTATTGAAGACCGAAAAAGATTATGATAATCCCCAAAAGGGGATTTTTTAATGTTCGTAGAACAAAAGGAGCCATTGAGGCTCCTTTTGTTTGTAATTATCACGATTTACGAAATGTGACACATCACGAACTTTAATATTTTCAGATGACAAGAATATGAGCCGATTAATTACCGCGTAATTAACGAAAATATACGCTAAGCCCTGAATCCGGCTTGGCGTTTTTTCTTACTTTAACCTGAAACGGTACGATCATTCAACAAAACGAGTATCAAAGTTCTATTTATTTCTAACTCGTGGATGTCGATTTGCCATTCTCTCGTTCGTTGTCTTTATAACGGCGAAGTTCAGCTGATCCTGGATGAAGGACAACCGGGAGATACGCAACGGTCGGAATCGACTACACGACACGAAAGGACAGGGATAAAAATGGGGAAAATCATCATGCAGCAATTCATTACGTTGGATGGCGTCATGCAGGCGCCTGGCGAACTCTATGAATTCGAGTATGGGGGCTGGCAACGGTCCTATGTTGGCGAGGAGCACCTGGCACTCATTGTCGAGCAGGCCCACGCGGTTGAAGCACTTCTTCTGGGGCGTAAAACTTACGAGAGCTTCGCGGCAACATGGCCGTCAGCGATCGGCATGCGGGGGCTGGCCGATCGGATGAACGGCATGTCGAAGTTCGTGGCTTCGAGAACACTAAGCCATGCGGAGTGGAATGCCACAATCATCCATGGCGACGCGGCAGAAGAAGCAGCGAAACTCAAGCAGGAGTTAAGCGGAGACTTGCTGGTCGTAGGCAGCGGCGATCTTGCACAAACGCTGATGAAGCATCATCTCATTGACGAATACCGGCTCTGGATCCATCCTGTGATCTTAGGTCGCGGACAACGGCTGTTCAGAGAAGGGATCGAGAAGGCTGCTATGCGCCTCATGGACGCCAAAATACTAAGCACAGGTGTCACGATTCACATCTACCAGCCCGAGATAGGCAATTAACAATAAAGCCATCTGAATTTATTCAACCAGAGACGTCTCCATCATCGTTGTGCAAGTGGAGATGGGACGTCTTTTTACCATTCAGATGCTGATCAGCGATCGAAACATTGGTTGATTCAGTAATATCATGCGCAATGATTGCTAAGAAGACATACGGGTGCTTACGATACCATAAAAAAAATTTGCGAGTATGTCGAGTTTGCCGAAATCTGTTCGTCGTCTGAATAGAGGCTCAAATATCCGTCCGCGAAGGGAGTGATGAATATTAAAATAAAAGCAGTAATAACTGAAAATGAGACGTACTATGCACACAATAACTTCAAAGGACTGTACAAGATTGCCTATTATAGAGTTGGCCGGGGGCCGTCAAACATTCTAGTATCGGGCGCGTTCAGCTATCACAGATCCCCCGGAAAGGTGCTGTTGGCTAATTTGTTGTCAGAGCATTTCACGGTCAACAATTGCAATTACGACTGAATAAAAGATTATAAAATGGACAATGAGAGGGGAATACGATTATTATGTTTACAAATAAGCAGGATACGAGGACGATTCGTCTTCTTCTAATGGGTGGGGTTGTTTCCACACCGCTATTCTACATAGCAGCCATTATTCAATCGTTTACACGTACAGGATTCGATATCAGGCGCCACGCCATCAGTACCCTTACGTTGGGGGATTTGGGATGGATTCAAAGCGCAAATTTCTTCATGACAGGATTGCTTGCTGTTTGTGCAGCGATTGGAGTGCGCCGTTTGCTGCGAGGGCGTATGGGAGGCAAGTGGGGTTCGTTGCTCATTGGAATCTATGGGATTGGCATGATTCTGGCAGGTCTGTTTCGCCCAGATCCTGGCCTCAGCTTTCCCCCAGGTGCCTCTGCCGGAATGCCAACATCGATGAGCGTTCATGCAACACTCCATTCCGTTGCTTTCTTTACGGCTTTTATTTGTCTAATTGCGGCAAGCATTGTTTTTGCACGTCGGTTTGCTACACAAGGCGAGCGTGGTTGGAGTATCTATTGTATTGCATCTTGTATCCTTGCGCCAGTGCTCATTATTTTAGGCTCAAGTATCGGCACTTGGATCGGCGTTATTATGGGGAGCGCTGGAATTGTTGCCTTCGGTTGGGTTTCGGTTCTTACCGCGAGATTACGTGTTGAAGCCCTTTAGGCATAGATTCAACAAGAGAGAACCGTTAATGATTTCCGATTCATTCGAGCCGGTTACGTATAACCGCAGCAGCAGTCTTGTTTTGAACTATCACGATGAGTCAGAAGTCAAAATGGCATATGCCAGGCTAAGCAAGGGCAGCGAAATCCCTGGTGTTTTATACGAACGATGTGGGAGCTATCTCGGCAACTCCTTGTATATCTTCACAAAATAAAGGTTTTTGTATAGATGTACTGATAGGCGTTAAGATAACGGGCAGCTTTAGACATATTCGAACGGAGTGAGAGGTATGGATGTACAAAGTATTATTTCCAAAATTATTGATTGTCTTAAGCAAATCGATGGTGTGCAGGCTCTGGTTCTTGGTGGTTCAAGAGCTAGGGGGACTGAAAACCACAACTCAGATATTGATATTGGAATTTATTATAACCTAAAGAATGGGTTAGACATTTCCCACCTTGATCGGATAGCTTCCACCTTGGATGATGATAATAGAGTCAATTTAATAACAGAAATCGGTGGCTGGGGGCCATGGATAAATGGTGGTGGTTGGCTGAAAGTGCATCAACAACCGGTCGATTTTATATACCGTGATCTTAATATAGTGTCAAAAGTAATTGACAACTGTCTCAGAGGGGATCTTACAATCGACTATCAACCGGGACATCCTCATGGATTTATCAATTCTATATATTTAGCTGAAATCGCGTTGTGTAGGATTTTATGGGATCCAACAGGTCTTATTGGAGAAATGAAGTCTAGAACAAGTCCATACTCGCACGTTTTGCAAAAAGCAGTAATTCAAAAATTTTTATGGGAAGCGAATTTCTCCTTAGAGAATGGGAAAAAAGGTATCTATAAAAATGATTTATCTTACTTTGCTGGATGTTGTTTTAGATCAGTCTCTTGTTTAAATCAGGTTTTGTTTGCACTTAATGAAACATACTGGATGAACGAAAAAGGAGCTGCTGCTATCGTCGATACTTTTAGCATGGTCCCAAGCAATTACTCCCATAGAATAAACAAGATATTCACCTTAGTGACAGAAGAGCAGGCCGGTTTGGAGAAAGCTCTAAGCCTGTTACATGATCTGATTCACGAAACAGACAATCTAGTGAAAAATAAAAATCTGCTGAACTAACGCGACACTATAGCTCAATAAGCAACTAGAACGAGGCTGCCGGTACGGATCGGCAGCCTCGTTGCACTAACAGGCAGGTTAACGATGATTAAGTTAAAATTATTCGTTGTTAGGAGGAAATTATTTACCAATACATGCGTCATATTGGTGATTTTTTTATGATCCAATGCAAGTTCATTGATCAATCCGTTTAAGAAAATTGCAGCTGCAGTATTATAGAAAAACATTGTGGTATGACTGAAAAATTGAACATTGAAATAAATGGAAAAAATTAGATTTTACAATGGAAACTTTACATGAGTTTAGAATTACAATTCATGATGAGCAAAATAAACTTTAAGGATTAACTCTAAAATTAACTCTAAGGATAATTACGACAGCTGAATTGTAGCATTACTAATGAAATTAAACTCTAGATTTTATTAGTATTAATTCACAAGAGCAAACCGTTTAATTTGGAGCGGAAGTTGTATGGAATTTATCATTATAATGAAATACATAAAATGAAGGCAAGAGTAAGTGAAGTAACAGCAAGTTAAAGACGGATCAGTCATTACTGTTAATTTCATTACTACTTCTTCACAAAACTCGTATTTTGTACATATGTATTAAAATCGATTTAAAGCCTAGTAACTACTGAATTTTCATTTACAACCGTGTCGGATGACACAAGAATTGATTCCATAAATGTGGGTCTGCTTGCTTACGCTTAAGATATCGATAGTACGCGCTTCTCCATACATCAAGCAATTCACATAGCAGGGTCACTGGGTAAACATCAGATAACTCCTCGATAATTGCATACTTGCCTTTCACACCTCCCGTTTCCAGATTTCTAAGCACTTTTTTAAAACCGTATTCTCCCGTTGAAGTTGTTGGTTGTAACGATCCTTATCTTTATATTCTTCGCGGCGGCCTCTGTTATTCAATAATCCGTACTTGCCTTTTTTCCTAAATTTATACACCTATTTACGAACTCTATCTTTATCTTGTATTCCATACTTCTCTGTAATTTGCTTGTACGTCCATCTATCCTCTTCGTGTAAACGTACGGCTTCTTTCCTTACTTCATATGAATACAATTTATTCGGTTGCTCTCTTTTCCTCATAAAAATACACCCCTAAAGTATCATCGGTTTCCCATATGGGTTTTTCCAATGTTTACTAAAAGGGGTGCACTTCAGTTTCGTGCATGGGCTTGTTTTGTTATTTGGGATGAGAACCCCATATTAGGCTTTACGCGTTATGCTAATGGTTCAGCTGCCATAAACTTCGAACTCATAAAGAGAATACCAGTGGCCTGTGCCTCGATCTGTCGCATGCATCCTTATATACCTTGCATTTACCGGTTCAAAGTAGATATCGTCTATACCACCGTCTCCATTCGTTGTCATGTATATATCCGTCCAGTTGGTTGCATCGTTCGACACCTGAATCTTATAGCCCTTAGCATAAGCATACTCCCAGTTGAGTTTGACATTGTTGACGCGGGTTTCCTGTCCGAGGTCTACATAGATCCATTGCGGATTTGAAAACAGGCTGGCCCATCTTGTCGTTACATTACCATCCACCGCTTTATCGGCCGTTAATGTGGATGTCTCGTTGGAAGAAGATGTTGCCGATTTGTTTAACGCTAGATTCGGTTTGCCATAAACCTGGAATTCATATAAGGAATAGCCATAGAAGGAGTAAGCTCTCTGGGTTCCGTACATTCTTACATACCTTGCATTTACGGCAGTAAAGAATATATCGTCAATCCCCCCGTCTCCATTCGTTGTCGTATACACATCCATCCAGTTGACACCGTCATTCGATACTTGAATCTTGTAGCCTTTGCCATAGGCAAGCTCCCAATTCAATATAACTCGATTTATGTTATAAGCCTGCCCAAGGTCGATCGTAATCCATTGCGGGTCTGCAAACTGACTGGCCCATCTTGTCGCCACGTTACCGTCAACCGCATTATTCGGAGAAAGAGCTGCCTCTTGATTGGAAGATGACGTAGCTGTATTATTTAACGCCAAATTTGTTGTAGTAGCGGATCCGACGCTGTCTCCATATACTTGAAACTCATAAATAGAGTAACCATAGCTCGTGCCCCTCTCTGTTGCGTGCATTCTCACATATCTTGCCGTTGTAGGCACAAAGCCTATATCGTCTACACCTCCGTTGCCTGTCGTTGTCGAGTACACATCGGTCCAATTGACCGCATCATTCGATACTTGAATTTTGTAGCTCTTGCCGTAAGCATACTCCCAGTTAAGTTTGACGCGTTTGATGTTGTAGGCTTGCCCGAGATCGACGTAAATCCACTCTGTACTTGAATACTGTTGGCTTGACCACCGTGTACCCGGCAAATTGTCAACAGCTTTAGCAGCGGATAGAGAAGAACTTTGGTTGGAAGAGGCTACTGCCGATTTACCGCTTGCAAGATTAACTGGAATGGTATACGTTCCTTTAACAAATTTGTAGATATCTTCATACATCTGTCTCCCGTCATAAACTCCGTTTACACCGTTGTTATTCTTGTTTTTATACAAGTTATATATCCCAAAAATATCTTGATACCAACCCTTGACCGCTCCCGTCATGTATCCGTATTCTACGCCGGCCTTTAAGTAATTATCGAATCGGTTTTTAAAATCGGGGTCGAACATCGCTCTTTCGTCAAACTCCATTTCGATGCCCTTATTATATGTTTGAGCTTGGGTCGATACATTCGTCATTCTCGAATAATCAGTCTCCGGAACGAAATAGTGATTGGGCTGCTGGATGCTAAAATCGATTGCATAATTATTCCAGTTATTGCTTTGTCCGGCACCAAAGTATGGAATCCAGGCAAGTTTCAGACCAAGCGTATGAAGATAGTTACCAGAGTTATTAATTGCATTTACTTCACCCGGATTGCCGGGATCAATATCTTCATGGAACCAGTAGAAGCCTTTTAATTCAAGGTTGCTGTATTGGGCTTGATTCCATCTGCTTAATACGGTGTCGATATACCATTTGGTTACCTTCGTCATATTGCTAGGCGTCGAATTCAGATTTTCGCTGATTCCGTCGTTATCGACATCTCCGAAATTGGTGATTTCACTATTAGGATAAGGCATCATAATATATACTTTGGATTTGTAATTTGTTAGGTTTAGTGTGGTTGCAACTTGCTGGGTTGCTTGGTTGAGGGCATCGAGTTGTTGATTAGCGGTGAAAATGCGGTTTATATACCATTCCCAATCCGCCTTATAGGTCCACTTGGCAGGGTCCGCTGTATCACCAAAATCTCTATAGTCAGATGTGTTGATTCCTAGAAATAGAAATGAATCGAAAAAGGTGTCATCCATCACATTATTACTGTTGTAGTGCGCAACATAGGGCAAAAGCGTATTCTTGTCATACGTGCCGATTTCTCTTCCCTCATATGTCGTTCGTCCACCGTAATATCCAGTATAAAGCAAGGCCATGTTCTTCACATTTCCAGATGCCGCGGTATTTGGTGGGAAATATCCTGTAGCAGCAGCTGCAAGCGGCTGTTCTAAGTTAGACTGGGGTTGTTGCTCGAGATCAGGATCGGACTTTTCTTGTTGTCCCTGCTGATTAGGAACTTGAAGTAAAGGCTGTTGATCCTCCTGCCCCTGCGAAATCTTCGGCGACCTATCCCCTTC
The DNA here is from genome assembly GCF_052115145.1 of Paenibacillus sp. 2TAB26. Lineage (NCBI taxonomy): Bacteria > Bacillati > Bacillota > Bacilli > Caryophanales > Paenibacillaceae > Paenibacillus > Paenibacillus sp. 2TAB26. The sequence continues at coordinate 5,453 of NZ_JBFRGC010000023.1, read as the reverse complement.
TCCCTTCACTACTGATGGTTGAACAGAAAAAACAATCGATAAGATTAACACAAATGATAACAACAAGGAACTTCGTCTTGGATACCTCTGACTTCGCTTCATCTTTCATCCCCATTTCTTAGGTTTAAATGATTTTAACAAGTCTGGTACATTGTCTTGATCCGAGTGTCCATTTTATCCAAGCTCCAAACGGCCTCTTTACGACTAATTCTATGAGGCAATTTTATGCTTGGAAATAGATTTTTGTTTACTTTCATATACACCTTTTTACAAATCAAAAAAATGAACCGATGCACCTTTCTCTCGTTTCTTCGTATGTGACCTACGCACATATATTCAAACCCATACGCCGCAAGGAATTCACCAAAAAAAACTTGCCCTTATTTGTGGTACGGTTCACCGCGTTTGATCTTAAACTATCTTGCCCGTAAGCTCAATGGCCTGCAGAACATAGTTACAAAATTCAATTAATGCTAATTGAAGATATTATAAACGAATTCCAAAAAGCACTAAATAAATGAAAAGTCCCTTTTTACCATTTTCTCTTTGTAGTCGATTTTGGTTTGATTGTGAAATATGCAGAACACTTGATAAAATAGTTCATCGGCAATCGGTATACATTCTTGGCCTTTTTCGGCATTCGGTACATATTCTTGACATTGCACACTGCCAAGAATATGTACCGATAAAACAAAAAAACCGCGATTTACGCGGTAGTTAATCGGCTCATATTCTTGTCATCCGACATTACATGGCTTGTGTCACAATCTATCTTGTATTCTTAGCATTGTTATTTTGTCCACACACCTTAGATCGAGGAAGCGCTCTCACACTCCCCCTTGATCCAATAGAAGGTAGCCGGTATCATTAGTATCGGCAAATTTGATTGCTATTAATCAATTAGGACGCACACTACGCCAGCACCTCTTGAGGTCGCATCGAGTTGGCTGCGCGCAGTTGTCCGTTAACAGTGGCTTTCCATCCGCTCAATTGTCTATCTGTGAGCTACTGACTTCCTCAAAGAATATTACAATCATCCTATTCATTTTTGTTCCATCAGATATAGGGCAATCAACACTAAGCTCCTCTAGAATTGAATATAACCTGACGATTTCCCTACTTTTTTTGGAACAGATAGTCAAACTGCTTCCGGAATATATCAGCACGGCGCGGATGGTTGAGATGCCCGATCGTTTTGATCTGAAGTTTCCGGCAAGCGGATTTAGCCTTCTTCCCTACGGACACCAGTTTTATACCGGGAAAAAGATCGACGACGAACTGCAGAATAGTTATACCCCACTCCAGTTCCTCTTTCTCAGGAGTTCGATTCTTACCTAGCTCATCAGAGGGGTGTAGCGGGAACACGTTCCACATCACCGACGGGCGCTTCAAAGTCTCGACGGAACCCCAAATGACGGTGGAAGACCGCTCGGACTGGTTACCCTCTACGACGAACTGCACACCAGGCAGATGCTTCTTATACTGTCCGAGGCGAATCAACCGTTCCGACGAAAACGGGACACCAGTAAGTACGCAACCGTCCCTACCAGGCGCCTCGCCGATAAACAAATGCTCTGGATTATTCCAGAAAAGTATATTGAAATAGTGAGTTAGGTTCCGTTGTTTCATGCTAGACTCTGCATAAAAATTACTGACATTTGGGAAATCCCTCTTGGCCACGATCAGTTCGACAATTTGTCGTACTTTCCGATCAAATATAGTCTCTTCATCCACCTCTGGATGAAGCCTAGCATCTCCGCTACATGAATAACCCTCTCTTTTTATACTTCGTTTTAACATAGCTTCGCGGTCATCCATAAAAATATCGCCCCTCTCTTATATCCATTGTGAGGCTTAATCATGAATTTCTCAAAGACGAAAATGGAGCATTTTTCCTATGCCGTTCCTATATGACGATTGGAAGGATCTCATTTTATCGCTGGAATTCGCTGTTTTTCATTTAAACAGTTTTTATTCTTTTATTGATTAGGATAGAAATAGTCTTTGAAGTAATCTCCCTTATCTGATGAATGTGTTTCCTCATTACAGCAATTTACAAAGCGTCGGTCGCACCGTAATGAACCGGGAGTACGCACTGTAGCCGCAAGATGGCTCCGTCGAAGTACGCTTAATCCCCTCAATAACGACACAATAATCCCTCATTCTCTATCATGGGCGCAGGTGACCGTATAACAAACCGAGATTGGCGAGAAAATAACTTCGAATCTGAGGGCGCTTTTGTGTCAACCTCCGAATGTTGGGGTAGCTTTCTGTCAGAAACAATTGACACAATTATCCCCTCAATCATTCCATGGAATCTAATGCGTCCGATAAGTCATATGGGTGCTTTTGTGTCATTGGACATTACATGGCTTGTGTCACAATCTATCTTGTATTCTTAGCATTGTTATTTTGTCCACACACCCTAAATCGAGGAAGCGCTCTCACACTCCCCCTTTATCCAATAGAAGGCAGCCGGTATCATTAGTATCGGCAAATTTGATTGCTATTAAATATAATGATATTCATAGGACGCACACTACGCCAGCACCTCTTGAGGTCGCATCGAGTTGGCTGCGCGCAGTTGTCCGTTAACAGTGGCTTCCCGTCCACTCAAGTGTCTATCTGTGAGCTACTGACTTCCTCAAAGAATATTACAATCATCCTATTCATTTTTGTTCCATCAGATATAGGGAAATCAACACTAAGCTCCTCTAGAATTGAATATAACCTGACAATTTCCCTACTTATTTTGGAAACAGATAGTCAAACTGCTTCCGGAATATATCAGCACGGCGCGGATCGGGGATAATATTCTATCATCTGCAAACTGAACATATAGTATGATTTTCACCTTTACTTATTCTATAGCTTTGTCTATACTCTTGGTGCAGAGGCCCTCTTACATAATTCACTAATATTTCTAATTAAAGGAGATGTAAGGATGAAGAAAGGTATATTTTCCCTCTCACTTGTTTTAGTCATGCTTTTGAGTTTTGCAGCAACAGCATTCGCTGCGTTTAGTTACACTAGCCCGAACGTCACAATCTCAAGCGGAACCATTAAATTTGGACATGGCGTTATTGTTAACACGGGTAAATACCGTGATACTTTGACGATTAATGTTTATCGCGGGAACACATTTGTTGCTTCCAAACAAATCACGTTGAACCCTCAAGAATGGACTTATCCGGGTTCTACAACCACACCATTATTAACAATAGCAACTGGACAACCAGCTGGCGAATACCGTTATACGTTATCAGCTCCAGGGAGCTGGCATGTTATGGCAGGTTTTGCGAGTTAATAGCGAATAAATAGTAATTATCATTAAAACCTCTCGTCTATGACGAGAGGTTTATTAAATTATTAGGACTTAAAATGCGAAAAAAAAGAGCGAATCTCAGGAGGAATTCCTGAAATCGCTCAGCTTGAATGTAAGTATTTTAAATCCATCTTGTTTCTAGGATGTATACGATGTCAAATGAACATTGGGGTATAACAAATGATCGCTTAGCTTAACAATATTTCACCTTCAAAATCTCAATATAATTTGAATCAATTCCAGTAATATTGGATACTGTTCCAATTTCAATTCCTTGTTTTAAGGCATTTCGGGCAATTCTCAAGTTATGTTTCATTTTCAACACCCTATCTTTGAATAAAATATCGTCAAAATCTAAATATTCATCAGCAATTTCTCCGTCTAAATTAAATTCAATATCATAAGTACCGATGTGTTCTTCTAAATAAAAAATATTTACTGAACAAAATATTACTGCTTCTTCAAGGTTAAAAGTATATTTAAGGTACATTGACCGTTCATGTACACTAATAAAATCCTCATACAACTTTCCATGAAATGTGTCGTGGTAATCGTCTTTCTCTTCTTGACGCCATTTTCTAAAATAACTCCAAAAGCCTTCGACAGTCCTATTTATTGCATTATGGCTAGTTTCCCATTCAAGTAATGATTTTTTGTTCATACTATATTTCACTTCCTACAACATTATATCATGCATGTTTTCCATTTTATCCTGATTTCATTGAACTATCCTGCACGTTAGCTCAACGAGGATGCCGATTAATGCCGGCAGCCTCATCCTGGTGATTATGAAGCTTTAGTTCCCAGTAAGCTTAATATCTTGGCGCATAAATGTGATCAGTATCGGTATCAATTACGATTTCATATCTGACGCTCTCCAGATATAATGAAGGCACCCGCTCAAATTGAAAAAGCCTGCAAAAAACATCTGTAAACTCACTCATGCTCGTGCATAGGTTTTTGGCTAATCTGTACATATCACTTAATTCCTTTATTGAACATGTCTTGACGATAAGAAATGAATGCTCGAAATAACCATCAATCTCGACTATCACATAATCACCGCCGGTTGCTAACCAGCCTCTGAGCTCAAAGTTATGGACTGCTTCACTTTTGTTTAACTAACGTTCTCCGTTAGCTTAACGACCTGATCCTCTAAAGCTCACTCCAGTTATTACTTAATGATTTATCCTTAACGGTCGTGCGCTTTATGTTCCTTAGGATCTGATAAACTACTCGGTATAATAAGAATCCGATTAGTGTCCCCGCGCTGTTTAAAATCAAATCATCTACATCGACTGACCTTGTACCGAGCGAAAGAAGTGATATGGTCAACTGGATCATTTCAATTGCGAGAGACACCGATAGTCCGTATAGGAATGCTCTCCCCACCGTTTTGACCTTCATAATCCCCCAAGAGTATACCAAAAGGAAGCAGCAAAAGAAGATTTCCCAAGACATTTCGAATACCGACCATATAATAAAAATGATTGAGCGAGCCGGAAATACTCTTAAACGGAATGAGGTTATAAGAAAGGACAACACCGTTTGTTTTCATATCCGCAATTAGCTGCTGGTCAATAGGCATGGGAAAGAACGTCACTGAAATAACCGCGCCCCCGTAAATCAAAGCCAATATACTGACAACATGGAAGATAAATCGTTTTTTGAAGAGCAGGTTAAAGATGATGAGAATTGGTACTCCTATCACGACTATTGTAATAAAGGCAAAGCTGGTGTCAAGCATCCCTCGTACTCCTTCCAATCTAAGAAATTTCTTAGACTTAATTCGCCACACTTACAGTATTTACCTTCGCCGAAAGTTAAAGTAAGTCCGAATGATACTCTAAACTGCCCGTTAGCGCAACGAAGCTGCCAATCCAGATTGAGGTCGAAGTCATTGCAGTTAAACGAACATTTTATGAGCCAACACAATGGCATTAACCGCTGATACAGTATCCTTGGCTACCAGCTGTTCATCCAGCTTAAAATGAAGTTGTAAGGTAGAGACTGGTGGATTTTTAGTAGAAATCATGAGCCCAACCTCATGAGATGAAAGCACTTTCGCTTGAATGATTTGCAGCCAGGGGATAAGATCCGGTAATGATTTATTCTCCGAAGGGCCGGT